>JALSLI010000046.1 GCA_026988395.1 Flavobacteriaceae bacterium
AGAAGTTAAACCTATCAGCGCAGATGGTACTGCCCGAAAGGGTGGGAGAGTATGTCGCCGCCTTGCTTTTAATCCTTTACTATTTTTTTAGTAAAGGATTTTTTTATGCCTTTTTTATACTATTTTACAATAATTCACTTTTAAAATTTAAAGTAGCGATTTTAAATAATTAGGTTATTTACTATGTGCTTCTGCATATCTTTGAGCTATAATTATAAAATATTTATACAATGAGAAAATTAACAGTATTAATAATAGTTTTAAGTCTTGCTTTAACATCTTGTGTTTCAAAGAAAAAATATGTTGTATTAGAACAAGATTTAATTAACACAAAGGGAAATTTACAAAAAACGACTGTAGAGAAAGAAGAGTTAGAAGCTAAAATGGCTAAAATTAAAAAACGTGTTGAAGAATATAATAGTAAAATTAATTCTTTAAATGATACTAAAAACTCTTTAAATCAAGCTTTAGCATCCGAAAAAAATGATAAATTAGTTATTGTGGATAATAATACAGTAGTTATGTCTAAAAACATTAAGGATAAATTAGCTAAAACTTTAGCAAAAATGTCTCCTGAAGAATTACAAGGAGCTAAGTCCTTAAAGGATTCTATTAATCTAGCAATATCTCATAATCTTAAAAAAACTATTAAGGATAATAATTTAGATAATGATATTGATGTTAATATTGATAAAACAGTTGTTATGATATCTGTTTCTGATAAAATGTTATTTAACAGTGGAAGTTATAGAGTTAGTAAAAATGCATCAGCATTATTACAGAAGTTGGCAGATATTATCAATTCAGAACCAAGTATGGATGTTATTATTGAAGGACATACAGATTCTAGAACTATCAGTACTCCTGTTATACAAGATAACTGGGATTTATCTACTAAAAGAGCAACTTCTATTGTACGGATTTTACAGAAAAAATATAATGTAGATCCTTCAAGATTAATTGCTTCCGGAAGAAGTAGTTATGTGCCAATTGCTGATAACAGTACTCGTGAAGGAAGAGCAAGAAATAGAAGAACAAATATTATTATTTTACCTAATTTAAACAAGTTCTTTGCTATGGTAGCAGATGAAGAAAAAATTGATTTAAATTAGTAAATTATAATCAGCATATGAGTTGTTACTTATATTGTTTATTCCCCATAATATTAAGTTTGAATAATTAACAACTTTAAAAAATACCCGAATTTATTTCGGGTATTTTTGTTTTTATTATTTATATAAATTCTTTTATTTTTTGACTAACATGCTGTTTTTTTCGAGTAGATATGGGTATTTTAGTTTCATCATTCATAATTAAATAACCACTATTAGTGATTTCTTTAATGTATTTTGAATTTACTAAATGGGTTTGATGTGTTCTTATAAATTTATAGTCTTCTAAAATTGAAGTGTAAAATTTTAAATTTTTAGATGTTAAATAATTTTTATTTTTAGTAATAAATTTAGTATAAGCTCCCTCAGATTCACATCTAATAATGTCATTTATGTTTAATATATATTGATTGTTTTGTGTTTTTAAAACAATTTTAGGATTTTCTTCATTATTTTTATTGTGATTAAAAACCGAAATCATTTCATTATATTTATAATCTTTATCGATTTCTTTTTTTATACGTTTTAAAGTTTCTCTCAACTCTATTGGATTTATCGGTTTTAAAATATAGTCAAAAGCACTATACTTAAAAGCTTTCAAAGCGTAATTATCATGAGCGGTAATAAAAATGATTCTTCCTTTAAAATCGGTTAAATTTTCTAATAAATCAAACCCTGTTTTGTCTTTAAGGTGAATGTCTAAAAAGACAATTTCCGGTTTCATTTCCTTTATCAATTGAACGCCACTTTTAGTATTATCTGTTATTCCTAATATTTCTATTTTAGGATCTAATAACTTTAGTAAATTTTCTAAAACTTCTTGTGCATTTTTTTCATCTTCAATGATAATTGTTTTCATTTTTTTTCTAATTTAGTTGGATAAAAGCAAATAATTCCATCAATAATGCAATTGCAATATGAACCATTATTCCACCGTATATATTTTGCGTTTTATAAGCGATTACTCCTAAGAGGTAACCACCAAAAAGAGAACTGATTGCTTCACCTAAAGGCTTTCCGAAATGGAGAATACAGTAAGAAACTGCCATTGGTAGAACGACACTTTTCCCTAAATATTTTACCAATGCAAAAATAAAAAAACCTCTAAAAATTAATTCAACGATAAAGAAACTAAAAGCGTAACTCAATTCATAAATAGTAATAATCAGATTTTTATTTATTTTATAATGATGAATGATGTAATTTCCTCCGGAATTCTTGAAACGTGGATACATCTTTAAAAAATCAGGTTGTAATGAAGCCAAATATAAAAAAGGAATCATCACTAAAATCATTACAAGATACGGTTTTAAATGCACATTTTTTTTACGAATTCCATAAAAATGCTCTAAATTTTTTTTAAGTAAAAAGTGGTAGATAATTGCAAATGGCAATATAACGGTGATAATACTCTTTAAATTACTAAATACTCGTTGTGTAAATTTTAAAGTATATGGATTTGAAACCCATTTAGCGACATCATCTTGCCAATAGAAACCTCTGTTTATTGCCAAAACCATGAAACCTAAAAGACTAATTAACCAAAATTTTTTGTTGGAAAATATATGTTTCTTATTACCAAAAAGATATATTAAATAAAGTGTTATATAATATGGAACACCTTCAATTAAAAAGAAAAAAAACATACGTATTGGTTTTCCATAAAAAGCATCTATATAAGAATCTTCAAAATCGAATTTAAAATTAAAATAGATTAAAATACTGATGAGCATCAAGGTACTTAGATAAATTTTAAGATTAAAATCTTCTTTTATGAATTCTTTTAAATATTTAAGAATTTGATACATAAAGTGTTTTTAAACGAATGAATTTTTGCGTTTTAAATTTGTAATAAAGTCAAATTTTTAAAAAATCTAAAATACAAAAGTTTTACCGGTTTTAAGAATACTAAATTTATTATTTTTGAAAAAAATATTGTAATTTGAAAGAAATTAAAGACCAAATAGATTATTTAACTACATTAGTAACTACAAACAGAGTACTACGTTTTGATGAAGTTTTGCAACAACGTACTAAGCATTTTACTGTAGTTTTAGAGGATTTATATCAAAAACACAATCAAAGTGCTATTGTTAGAAGTTGTGATATTTTTGGTATTCAAGATGTGCATGTTATTGAAAATAAATATGTGAGTTATATGTCTAACCAAGTTGCAAAAGGAGCTCAAAAATGGCTGGATTTTAAAATGTATGATTCTATCAATCATAACACGCAAGCTTGTATTGATGCTGTTAAAAATTCCGGTTACCAATTAATTGTTACTTCACCTCATGTGGATTCTTGTTTTTTACAAGATTTTGATGTTACCAAAAAAACCGCTTTTGTTTTTGGTGTTGAAAAAGCCGGTGTCTCACAACAAATGATAGAGCAGGCAGACGGATTTATAAAAATACCAATGTATGGTTTTACCGAAAGTTTAAATGTATCTGTTGCAGCAGCCATTATTTTACAAAATGTTACCGAACGAATTAAAAAATCAAATGTTGCTTGGCAATTGACTGATTTCGAAAAAATGGAAATCAAATTAAATTGGCTTAAAAAGAGTATCAAAAATATTGATTTAATTATGCAACGATATGCCAATTCAAAATAGTATTTTTGTAATCTAAATTTTTTTATGAAACCGGTAAAAGCAAATACATACTCCATTTATTTTGAAGAAAAAGAATATTCAGTTTTAAATAATTATCTTAAAGATAAATTTTATTCCTCTATTTTTATATTGGTAGATTCAAACACAAAAAAATATTGTTTGCCGGTTTTTTTGAGTAAAATTCCCCCGACATTAGATTATAAAATTATTGAAATTCCGGCAGGAGAAAATTTTAAAAATTTAGAAACTTGTCAGGTTGTTTGGCATGAGTTAACTTGTTTAAAAGCGGATAGAAAAAGTGTTGTTTTTCATTTAGGAGGTGGAATGTTAACTGATTTAGGCGGATTTACGGCGGCAACCTTTAAAAGAGGCATTAAATTTATCAATTTTCCAACTACTTTGCTCGGTATGGTAGATGCCTCAATCGGAGGAAAAACCGGAGTAGATTTTATGCATTTAAAAAATCAAATAGGTTTGTTTGTTAATCCCGAACTTCTTATTGTAGATTTTTCATATTTAAAAACGTTGCCTAAAAGGGAATTGCATTCCGGTTTAGCCGAAATTATAAAATACGGATTAACTTATGATGTTAATTTATGGAAAAGTTTAAATCGGCATATTCCTTATAATAATTCTGTTTTAAAGGATTGGATTTATTCATCAATTACAATTAAAAACGAAATTGTTCTACAAGATCCCAAAGAAGAAGGAATTCGTAAAATATTGAATTTTGGTCATACAATAGGTCATGCAATTGAATCTTATTTTTTAGAAAGTAAAACTAAAAACACACTTTTACATGGCGAAGCTGTTGCAGCAGGTTTGCTTATGGAAACCTATTTATCAACTAAAGTTTTTAATTTTAATAAGAAAAATCTCAAGCAATTAGAAAAATTAATTTTTTCTTATTTTGATAAAATTTCATTTTCTAAAAAAGATTATCTATCTTTTTTTGAGAATATGAAGCACGATAAAAAAAATATTAATGGTGAAGTATTATTCACACTATTGCAAGATATTGGTAAAAGCAAATGGAATGTGAAGGTTTCTGAAAAATTAATTATAGAAGCCCTTGATTATTATCAAAATTTATAATGAAATACTCGTATAACATAGATGAACTATCAAAAACTGCAAATTTGGTTTTTGAAAACTCCAAAAGTAAAAATTTGTTATTTTACGGCAAAATGGGTGCCGGTAAAACAACTCTAATTAAAGAAATTATTAAAAAATTAGGAGTAGAAGATAATGTAAGTTCACCTACTTTTTCTTTAGTAAATGAGTATCTTTCAAAGGATAACAACACTATTTTTCATTTTGATTTTTATAGAATAGAAGATGAAGAAGAGGCATTGGATATAGGAATAGAAGTTTATTTTAATCAAAATGCTTGGTGTTTGGTTGAATGGCCTCAAAATGTAGAAAATTTATTACCTTTAAACCGTACAGAAATTTCTATCGATATATTAGATGATGATAACCGAACTATTGAAATAAAAAATTATGACACCACAATTTAGTCCGTTTAGTAAAGAAGAATTGTTGCCAAAAGCAGAAATGTTAGAGGTGAGAAAACCAAAAAAAGAATTATTTATAGGTATTCCTAAAGAAACTTGTTTAGAAGAAAAACGTATTTCTTTAACACCGGACGCTGTTGGTGCTTTAGTGTCAAACGGACATCGTATTGTAGTTGAAACCGGAGCAGGTGTGTTGTCTAATTTTAGTGATAAAGAGTATTCTGAGGCAGGAGCAAAAATTGCATATCATGCTAAAGAAGTTTTTGAATGTGATTTGGTCTTAAAAGTAGAACCGCCGACTTTAAATGAAATTGAATTGATGCATCCTAAAGCAGTTTTAATTTCGGCATTACAATTAAAAACACAAACCAAAGCTTACTTTGAGGCACTTGCAAAAAAACGAATCACAGCTTTGGCTTTTGATTTTATTAAAGATGAACAAGGTATTTATCCTATTGTAAAATCATTAAGTGAAATTGCCGGAATTGCTTCCATTATTATTGCAGCAGAACTGATGAGTAATTCCAATCAAGGAAACGGTTTATTATTAGGTAATATTAGTGGTGTACCACCAATTGAAGTGGTAATTATAGGTGCCGGAACCGTAGGTGAATTTGCTGCAAGATCAGCTATTGGTCTTGGTGCAAATATCAAAGTTTTCGATAATTCGATTTCTAAATTACGACGTATCCAGCATGTGCTGGGACAGTCAATATATACTTCTACCATTCAACCTAAATATTTACAAAAATCCTTAATGCGATGCGATGTAGCAATAGGTTGCTTACGAGGAAAAAACCGTACACCTGTTGTCGTTACCGAACCAATGGTAGAAAACATGAAATCCGGTGCTGTAATTGTAGATGTAAGTATTGATCGTGGTGGATGTTTTGAAACTTCCGAAGTAACAACACACAGTAAACCGACTTTTATTAAACATGATGTAATTCATTATTGTGTACCAAATATTCCGTCGCGTTACGCCAGAACAGCAACTTTTTCAATCAGTAATATTTTAACACCTTATTTACTTAATATTGCCGAAGAAGGAGGAATAGAAAATGCTATAAAGTACGATAAAAGCTTACGTACCGGAATGTATCTTTATAAAGGAATTTTAACCAATAGGACTGTTGCCGATTGGTTTGATTTACCTTATCGCGATATTAATTTATTATTATTTTAAACAACATTAATGAAGATAGATAAAGAATTATTACACCGTTTTAAACTTTTTGGGATTGGTTTATCCATAGGTATTGCATTGGTAATATTTATTCTAAACGGAAAAAAATCCAGATGTTCTTGGTTTCCAAATGAACGAGTTTTAAAAATTATCAGACAAAAGCACTTGGTTTACAGCGATGATTTGTTAAAGCAAATTGAGGCAAAACAAATAGATTCGTCTTATGTAAATAATATTTTGTTAGATGGAAATATTGATTTTTCTAAAAGTCAGACTAAAAATAAACCGTGCAGAAGGTACCATATTGATTATTATACAAAAGAAAAATCCTCAGTATTACAAGTTAAAATATGTGATTCTGTTGCAACTTTAAGCAGTTTAAAATTTCAATAAAAGTGTAATAATAACGTATGTAAAAGTTAAACCCGTAATTAATTTTCGGCATATAAATCCATTAAAACTTTTTCAGGTGTATAAGGCGAATGAAATTTCAATTCTGCATTAGGATTAAACTGTTTTATAGCATCTTGAATAGCAAAATAAGAGCCTATTCCGTACATTAACGGCGGTTCGCCAACTGCTTTAGATTTTAAGATCGCCATATCATTTCCTTTTGTTTTTAACGGAATGATTTCCACACTTTTTGGAGCAGAAAAAACATCCGGAACTTTATAAGTAGATAACGCATTAGAGAGTAATCTTCCGTTTTTATCATAGGCAATTTCTTCCATGGTCATCCAGCCAATTCCTTGAGCAAGAGCACCTTCCACTTGACCAATATCAATACCAAAATTCATGCTTTTTCCAAAATCGTGAGCAATTTTTACAAAATCAATTTCATATGTTCCTCTTATACAGTCTAATGTTACCTGTGTGATTGCCGTTCCGTACACGTGATAGGCAAACGGATGTCCTTTTTCTTTGGATTTGTCAAAATGAATTTTTGGTGTTGCGTAATGTGCATTTTCCGATAAGGCAACTCTTTGTAACATTGCTTCTGCTATTAATTTTTCCCACGATAAATCGGAATTTTTTCCATTGACAAAAACAACATTTTCTGTAATTGAAACTTCTTCGGTTGCAACCGAAAGCATTTTAGCGGCGACAACTTTTAATCTTTCAATTAATAGTGTACAAGCTTTTAATACGGCTTTTCCGTTAAGGTCTGCCGTAGCACTTGCAGCAGTTGGTGAAGTGTTTGCAACTCGCGTGGTGTTGGTTGTTTCCAGTTTTACCTTATCGGGCGAAATACCTAAAGTTTGATAAGCAACCTGAAGCATTTTAGTATTTACGCCTTGTCCCATTTCAACTGCTCCGGTGCTTACGCCAACACTACCATCTTGGTAAATATGTACCAAAGCTCTGGCGTGATTCATTGGTGTGTTGGTAAATGAAATACCAAAAGTAATTGGCATTAGGGATAAGCCTTTTTTATAAAGTGTATTTTCTTGATTAAATTTTTGAACAGTGGATTTTAGAGTCTTTAAATCAAAATTTGTGGTAGCAGTTTCCCAAGAATTTAAAGCTTCTACTTGTTTTGCAATTTGTCCATAACTAAAAGAATCACCTTCTTTTAAAAGATTTTTTTCTTGAATTTCTTTTTTGTTAATCCCCAATTTATCAGCAGCATATGTGATAGCAGATTCAATAACGAACATTCCTTGTGGACCACCAAATCCTCTAAAAGCTGTGTTTGGCGGTAAATTTGTTTTACAACTTAAAACAGTAGTTTGTACATTGGGGATAAAGTAACTATTGGTCGCATGAAATAGTGTTCTTTCTGCAATTGCGGGTGATAAATCGGCAGCTGCACCGGAGTTTTGCAAGAATTCCGCTTCAAAAGCAGTAATTTTTAAATCTTTATTAATTCCTATTTTAAACGACGATTGGTAAGGATGTCTTTTACCTGTCATTCGCAAATCATCGTGACGGTTTAAAATGTATTTTACCGGTTTTTTAAGGTGTTGTACAGCAACTGCTGTCATTACTGCCCAAGGAGTTGCTTGGTCTTCTTTACCACCAAAACCACCACCAAGGCGAGTAACATCTACTTCTATTTTGTGCATAGGTACACCCAAAACTTTGGCTGTTGTTTTTTGTACAGCTGTTGGACCTTGTGTGGAAGATATCAATTTAATATTGCCGTTTTCTTGTGGAATAGCGTAGCAACCTTGAGTTTCTAAGTATAAATGTTCTTGTCCGTTACTAAAAGTTTCTCCTGTAAAGATAAAATCCGAATTCTTAAAAGCATTCTCTGTATTTCCTAAATTAAATGATCTTGGAGCGTTGATAAAACTGCCTTTTTCTTTGGCTTCTTTTGCTGTGGTGATTACCGGTAATTCTTCAATTTCAATTTCAATTAATTGTTTTGCTTTTTTTGCTATTTTTTCGGATTTGGCAACGATAAAAGCAATTGGTTGTCCTATAAAATGGACTTCTTTTTCTGCCCATAATTCTTCATCCGGAATAATACCTCCAATTTGATTTTCACCTAAAATATCTTTGTAAGTAAAAATTTTGATAACACCCGGAACGGCTTCCGCCTTAGCGTAATTAACCGAAATAATTTTTCCGTGAGCCTTAGGAGAATCAAAGGTTAAACCGAATAATGTATCTTGTCTGGTGATAATGTCATCTACAAAAATAGATTCGCCTCTAAGGTGTGTAAAAGAGTCTATATTTTTCATTTTAAATCCGGTTTATAGTAAATTAGTTAGTGAAAATTGGTTAGGAAACCATTTTATAAAATGAGCAAAAAAGAGTTGCCTTGCCAGCAATCTTTTATAAATATTACTTCCTCGAACATCGCTTATCGGAGCAATTTCTTTTTGCATTATTTGTTCTGCTTTTTTTATGGTGTTTGGCGTGATTTCTTTACCTGATAAAAACAAATTAGTTTGTAATAAATATTTAGGAATTGCAGCCACACCACCAACCGAAAAGTGAGCTTCCTCAATAATATTGTTGTTGGTTTTTATTCTTCCGGCACTGTTTACACTTGCAATATCTAAATGCGTTCGTTTGCTTACTTTTTCGAAATTAAACAATTCATTTTCTTGTATTTCTTTAAAGGAAATAGTTGCTATTAATTCGTCTTTTTTTAAATCAAATTTTTTGTAGTCCAAGTGAAAATTTTGAAATGAAATCTCTCTTTTCTGCTTATTTTCTTCATTGAAAAGAGTTAATTTAGTGTCTAGAGCCAAAAAGAAAATAGACATATCACCGATAGGTGAGGCGTTTACAAAATTACCGCCAAGAGTTCCCATATTTCTAATTTGTTGCGAAGAAATTAGTTTTAAAAAAGATTTTAAATCATTAAATTGCTTGTTAAATTCTTGGTTTTCTAAGAGTTCGGTTACCGTTGTACTTGCTCCGATTTGGAATGTGTTGTTTTTTAATGAGATTCCTTTTAATAAAGGTTTTTCGGCAATTAAAGTTATATTTTTAGAGCTTAGTTTATCTTCGTATCGTACGTATAAATCAGTTCCGTTTGCCACGATAATTTCACCTTTTGGTAAAGAAGAAATTTTTAAATTTTTAAGACGTTGCGGAATGTCTTTAAAATATTTTGGTAAAAATTTATTTTCGATTAAATCATTAATGGAATTGTATGCTATTTGATCTACTTTTTCTTTAATTTGAGTACCGGCTTTTTCAATGGATTTGTAACCTGTACACCTACAAATATTACCGCTAATAGCATCTTTTTCGGTTGTGTTTGAGTAACAAGAATTCATTGCATAACCGGTAAATGAAACGACAAATCCCGGAGTACAAAAGCCACATTGTGTAGCAAAATTATCTTTCATAGCTTTTTGCACGGTATTTAATTCGTTTTCTAGATTAATACCTTCAATGGTAACGATGTGTTTTCCATTGGCATTACCTAACGGAGAAATGCAAGAAGTAATATTATGGTATAAAATTTTGTCATCTTTTAATGTTCCCACTAAGACAGTGCAAGCACCGCAATCACCTTCGCGACAACCTATTTTGGTACCTTTTAATTGTTGGTAATCGCGTATAAAATCTAATAAGGTTAAACCGGTTTTTACTTCGGTTTCAATAATTTCATTGTTTAATATAAATTGTATCATAAGTATCGGCTAAAATACAAAAAGTCCGCTTTTCAAAAAAATGAAAAACGGACAAAAAAACTATGAAAAAGAAAAAGTTTTATCCAAGGAAGGCAGTATACATCCATACTAACTTTTCTTGTTCTCGTATATAATCACTCATAAGAGCGTTTGTTCCTTCATCACCTAAATCTCCGGCTACTTCTAGAATAGCACGTTGTTTTGTAAGCAGAATCCGAAAAGAGTTTACGATTTCTTTAACACCGCTTATACCATTTGTAGTGTCTTTAACTTCTTTTATTTCTGAAATTTTAAGATAATCACTGTAATTATGATTTGGCTGACCACCTAATGTTAATATTCTTTCTGCCAAATCATCTATTTTAATGAATAAATCATTATACAGTTCTTCAAATTTTAGATGTAATTCAAAAAAGTTTCCACCGGTTATTTTCCAGTGAAAACCTCTTACATTTTGATATAATATAGAATAATTTGCCAATAAATCATTTAATTTATTGGCAAGTTCTTCTGATTTTTTACTATCTAATCCTATTTTATTTATTTTTTTCATATCTTTTTGTTGTTTGGTTTAAACTGCTTTATGAGTTAGACGTAATTTTTTTACTAACTATCTTCATAAAGCAGTTTTTAGTAAATTAATCTAATTTTAAATCTTTTTTACAAAGGTAAAAATCAATTCTCTCGCAAGAATCATCGTTTAAACGCTCATTCATTTCCTCTAAATTTGTTGGAGGAGGAACAATTACTTTATCGCCCGGTTTCCAATCTAATGGAGCAGCAACTTTATATTTATCAGTTACTTGTAAAGCTTGTAAAGCACGTAAAATTTCATCCATATTTCTACCTACATTTAAAGGATAATACATAATTAAACGGATTTTTTTATTTGGATCAATAAAAAATACAGCTCTTACAGCAGCAGTTTCACTTTCGTTTGGTTGCAACATTCCGTATAATTTAGATACTTTCATATCGATATCTGCAATAATAGGGAAATCTAAATATACACCTGTTTTTTCTTTTACATTGTTTACCCATGCCAAGTGTGAGTGTACACTATCGATACTTAAACCCATTAATTCTGTGTTTAAAGCAGTAAATTCATCTTTTCTTAAAGCAAAACCGGACATTTCCGTAGTACAAACCGGTGTAAAATCAGCAGGATGTGAAAACAATAATAACCATTTATCTTTGGCATAATCGTTTAATTCAATTGTTCCTTTTGTTGTTTTTGCAACAAAATTAGGTGCTTGATCACCAATTCTTGGCATAATATTAATTTCTTGTGTTGTTTCTTGTGTTTCCATTTTATATTTATTTTTTATAATTAGACATTTATTTTAATACTGCAAATTTACAACACGTTAGTTGAAAATAAAGAATAGTTTCTATTGATTGTTTTTATATAATTATAAATATAATTTATAACTGTTTTTCACTATAAATATACGGATTTAAATTCATTAATTGGCGATTATATATTGATTTTGGTCATTTTAATTTATTTTATTATCTTCGAGGCAGAGAATGTAGGGGCATTCTCATAACAATTAACCAAATTTATTTTATGAAAAAATCAAATTATTTTATTTGGATGATAGCTATCGTGTTTTTATCATCCTGTACTAACAATGAAGAAGTTCTTAATGATTCACAAGAACAGGCTCAAGAAAAATTATTAACGGTTCAAGAAGTAATGAACAAAATAGATGAAACCATTCAAAATGAAGGAAGTTTTGATTGGAAAAATGCTGATGATCAATTACTTTGGAGTGCCACCGTTCACGGATCAAATCTATTAACAGTAGGTTATGGTGCCAAAAATGAGAGTTTTAGAACTAAAAACAGTAAAACCGGTAATACTATTAAAAGTGCTATTTTAGAGGTTATACAAAATAATGAAAAAACATCTAAAAAGGATGCTTTGATTTACGAAGATGCTATTTTAAATTACATTGATGTAAAAGTCGACAATCTTCAAACAATTAAAAAATTAAGAAAATTAGGTAATATTCGTTATCTAGAACCTGATGGTTTTGTAATTGTTAATCCTAATCAAGATAATTTAAGATCTTCTTTATCGAGTTCAGGTTGTGGTTTTGATGGTGATTATATTTCAACAGCTGATTATGGTACACTATCAACAGGAGCAAAAATACCTTGGAATTATTATGATCATAAAATAAATCAAGCTTGGTCTTATAGTAAAGGTCGTGGTGTAGGTGTTGGAGTAATCGATACCGGTTTATCGGCAAATCAAGCAAATCTAAGTTATAAATTTGATGATTATTATTCCGGAAGGTATATTCAAAAATACGGAACATATATTGACTCAAATTGGTGGTGGTCTAATAATTTAGATGGTCCAAATGATCGTTGTGGTCACGGAACCTCTTGTGTTTCTGCAATATCTGCTCCTAATAATAACAGTGGCGATTTTATCGGAATTGCTTATGAATGTAACATGGTTTCTTATAGAGGAACAAGCGATGTGGTACTTAATGATTATCATGAAAAGAAAGGTGTTGCAAATGCTTTAATTGCTTTAGGAAATAGAAGCGATATTAAGATTATATCCATGTCTGTTGGTTACCCTTGGTCTATAGGAAGAGTTAAGGATGCTGTTCGTTATGCGTATTCAAAAGGGAAAATGATTTTTGCTGCAGGAGGAACTTCTACTTCGTATACCAATTGGTATGGTGTGATTTTTCCTGCCACAATGAGTGAAACAGTTGCCGTTACCGGAGTTGAGGAACAGACGAGTTATAACGAATGTGATGTTTGCCATAAGGGAAGTAAAATCGATTTTACTTTTGTAATGGAAAGAGGAAATAACCATCATCAACCGGTTTTAGGTTATAATAGTTATACGTCTAATTATTTTGGAGGTTCTTCCGTAGCAACGGCATCAACAGCAGGAATTGCAGCTTTAGTTTGGGCAAAATATCCGTATTGGAATAGAGCACAAGTCTTAAGCAGACTAAAATATGCAGGACATTTTTATCCTAATAAAAATAGTGATTTTGGTTACGGAAACATCAATGCATTAAAGGCTGTAAGAGGATATTAAAAATATAGAGAAAAAGTAGTGTTAAAAAGAGATTTGTAATTTTACAAATCTCTTTTTTTATTTATACCAAGAAGCATATTTTATATAAGCATCGGCGATTCTGTTTACTTCTCCACAAAGTAATTCCGGATTAATGTCTTTTATCTTTATGGCAGGAGTTCCGGCATAAATACTACCTGATTTTACATGTGTCCCTTTTGTAACAACAGCTCCAGCAGCAATAATACTATTCGATTCAATAATGCAGTCATCCATAACAATGGCTCCCATGCCAATTAAAACATTATCGTGTATGGTGCAACCGTGCACTATGGCGTGATGAGCAATGGAAACATTATTACCAATATTTGTCGGACTTTTTTGATACGTTGCATGAATGCATGCTCCATCTTGAATATTTACTTTATTGCCAATTTTAATATAATGGACATCACCTCTTATAACAGCATTATACCATATGCTACATTGGTTTCCTAAAGTTACGTCACCAATAATAACTGCGGTTTCAGCAATAAAACAATTTTCTCCAAATTGCGGTTTTTTTCCGTTTAATTCTTTTATGAGCATTGGTTTAAATTTTAATTTTCTCTTTCATCGCTTCCACAATATTGTAAACAGCAGGGCAAATTTCTGTATTTTTTAAAGTTAAATCGGTTAACTGAATGAATTTTCTTCTGTTAGTATGCGGATATTCACTACAAGCTTTTGGTCTTACATCGTAAATGGTACAAGTATTATCTACTTCATCTAAAAAGGAGCAAGGAGCTTGTTTTAAAACCATAAAATCATCTTCATCACGTTCTAAATATTGTTCTATAAATTGTATTTCTTTCATTCTATAATGTTTAGAAATTCGTTTTATATCTTTTTCCGTAAATATTGGCGAAGTAGTTTTACAGCAACTAGCACAAGTTAGGCAATCTATTTTTTCAAAGACTTCATCATGTGTTTCATGAACGATATAATCTAAATTTTTTGGTGTTTTCTTTTTTAGTTTTTGAAAGAATTTTTTATTCTCTTTAAAAACTTCTTTTGCTAATTCAGGTAATTCTTCTAAGGATGGTTTTAGTGCCATTTATGCTATAATTTTTTCAAAAATACGATTTAATTATCAATTTTATTAAAACGTAATGTGAAAACCTCCAACCAAAGTATTGTCGATACTACTTAGATTGTAATTTAATTTATAGGGATAATTAGTCTTTCCTATTTTTATCTTTTGATCCTTTTTAATTCGTCTGTTAGCGGCATTTTTTCCAATAGCATAACCAATTAAAATGGCAATAGGATAATCGGAAGTCCAATGCACTTTGCTACTTACCATTTTAAAAGCTAAAAGTCCGCCAAGAGTATATCCAACAGGTTTAATCCATTTTTTTTCAGGATAATTGGTGCTAATAACAAACAGTGAAGCAACATAAGTAGCTAAATGTCCGGAAGGCATCGCATCATAATTTGGAGTATTTTCTTTAAAAGCTTTAAAACTTGGGAAAGGTGTCCAATGTCCGGAATCACTACCGGTTTCAATGGCTCGTATCGGACTCTGTCTTCCGGTGATTCGTTTTATTGTTTGTGATAACAATCCTACCGAAATTAATACTTCTGCAAGTTCACTTGAAGTGTTTAAAGCACGATAGTCGTTGTGGATTTTTCCATAAATTAAAAATCCGGCACTTAATAAAATTGTTGTTCCGCCGTTGCCAATATGATAAATAGCAGAACTCGTATCGGCAGGAAGCATTCTAACGCCGGAGATATATAAGTATTTACCTTCTTCGTCCCATCCTATTTTACTTCCAATTTCCGATGCATTATCTAATAATTTACGGTCAAGCGGAATTAAAGCAGCTGTACTTGCTAAGGCAATTCCTACTTGTGGAAGATGTTCTTTTTGAATAAGATATTTTCCGAAACCAATATAATCTTTCGGTATATATTTAAAGGTATCCCAAATTTTTGGTTTTTTATAGATGTAAGTTAAATTATTATCTATTTTATAAGTTTGAATAGGAATGGAGTCTTGTCCGTAAGAAAAAAATACCACCAAAAAAATGAGTAATAAAAATAGTTTTTTCATTTTAAAATTTATAATTTAAGCCAATTAGAAAACCGTTATCTTTCGTTTTGGTATAGGTGATATCTACTTTTGGTTCTTTAAAAGGTTTGGTAAAAAGATATACGCTTCCAATGCCAATTGCAGCTCCGGCAAGTACATCTTCAAAATAATGTCTTTTGGCATAAACACGGCTAATACCAGTGTAACTGGCAAGTATATATGCAGGAACACCGAATTTCCAACCATATCTTCTTTGGATAAAAGCAGCTCCTTGAAAGGAAGCAGCTGTATGTCCGGAAGGGAAACTTGAAAATCCGTTTTTATCAGGTCTTTCCTTTTTTATAGTATTTTTTAAAATGTAAACAGAGAGAGCTGTTGTAGCAAAAGATTCGGCAAATTTAAGAGTTCCTTTTCTGTCTTTTTTTACAATGGTGAGTAATAATGCAGATGCAGGTGTGATGAATTGAGTTCCGTCTCCAATACTTTCAATTACGTTTTGATTGGTTTGTCCAAAAAAAAGAGAGGTGGAAAATAGTATTAAAATAAGAAATTTAGACATATTAGATTTTTAAAAAATCAAAAATAGAAAAATATATGTATAGAAAGGGTAATTATTTTAAAATTTGTAAATTGCCGTAAAATATATTAAAATGAAAAATAAATTACTTTCAATCTTTTTATTTTGGATGCTTACTTTTCAAGCACAGACAAAAGAACAATTAAATCATTTGGATAAATACTACCAAAAGACGCTAAATGAATGGCATATTCCAGGTATGGCAATTGCTATTGTAAAAGGAGATTCCATTATTTTTAGTAAAGGTTACGGTTATGCAGATTTAGATAAAAAAACAAAAGTTGATGGCAATACATTATTTGCAATAGCTTCTAATTCCAAAGCTTTTACAGCAACTGCCTTGGCTCAATTAGTAGATCAAGGCAAAATAAAATGGACTGATAAAGTAATCGATTATGTACCATATTTTAGATTGTACGATGATTACACAACCAATCATACTACTATCGAAGATTTGCTTTGTCACCGTAACGGATTAAAGACGTTTAGCGGAGATTTGCTTTGGTACGGTACAGATTTATCGCAAGAAGAAATCATTAAAAAACAAGGTTTTTTAAAACCAACATCAGAGTTTAGAACAAAATATGGTTATTCTAATATTCAATTTATAGCTGCCGGAAAAGTAATTGAAAAAGTGACCGATACCACTTGGGCAGATTATGTTAACACGCATTTTATTAAACCGTTAAAGATGGATAGAACGCTCACTAGTGTTAAAGAACTAAAAAATGCTACTAACGTTGCTACGCCTTATTATTATGATAATGGTAAAAACTATAAGTTAAAATGGGTAAATTGGGATAATATGGCTCCTGCCGGAGGAATTATCTCATCAGTAAACGATTATGCAAAATGGATGTTGTTAAATCTTAATAAAGGAGAATTAAACGGAAAAAAATACTATTCAAAAAACAGTTATATTAATATGACAACGTCTCATATTAATATGAAAGTACGTGATAATAAACAACGAAATCATTTTAGTGGCTATGGTTTGGCGTGGGATCTAAAAGATTATCAGGGATATAAAATTGTTGGTCACAGTGGCGGTTATGATGGAATGATTTCAAGAAATAGTTTGGTTCCGGAAAAAAAACTTGGGATTGTAATTTTAACAAACAACTTAAATTGGGCAACTTCGGCAATAGCAAATAAAACTTTTGATGTGCTTTTGGCAAATGAAAAGAGTGGTAAAGATTGGTCTGGTGACTATGCTAAAATAAAAAAGAAAATGGACAGTATTGATATGTCTAGATTAGAAAAAAATGAAAAATTACGTCATAAAATAAATAAACACCATCTTAAATTAGAAAAATATACCGGAAAATTTAAAGATAAGATGTATGGAGCAGTTACTGTAACTCTTAAAAAAGATAAGTTACATTTTACTATGGATAGAACACCAATATTTTTTGCTGATTTAGAACATTGGAATGATCATATTTTTACTTTTCAGTTTGATAAAAATTTGTCGTCCTTACCACAAGGAAAATTATGGTTTGATGTAAATAAAAAAGGTGAAGCAAATACACTACATATTGATGTGCCAAATTTTGACTTTTATTTCAATGAGTTCGTTTTTAAACGTATAGAGTAATTTAATTTTTGATTTTATTAATAGTACTAAACGCTTTTTCAGAATCTTTACTATCAATTAATATAGTTAACTCATTACTGGTAGAAACAACATCTTTAATGTTAATGTTATTATTTGCAAAATGTCTAAAAATCATATAATAAATACCTTTTATTTCAGTATTTATTTCCGGAAGTTTTATGTTGATTGCTGTAATGTTATCTTCTAAATGCAAACAATTTTCATTTTTAAAAATTTGATTGACTTTTTTAGATAGATTTTTGTTTATTATGATTGTTGATTCATAAATTCCTTGTGATAATGTAAAGAATATTTCATGATTATGTTCTATTTCTATCATTAATTTTAAGATACAAACTCTTAAATTAGCTGAGTTTTTAAAAGTGTAATCAGCTAATGAAGACCTTACCGATACATCAGTTATTTCTTTTAAAATGGATTTTACTTTTTTAGAATGTAATTGACTAGTAGAAATTTTCAGCCTATTAATAGACATCGTAATTGCAGCTTCTTTAATTGGTTTTCCTAATTTTTTTTGAATTTCCGGTTGCAGATCTCGTGCTAATGATGAAATATTTATAAATCCTTTAGCGATATATTCTTCCAAAAAAGGAGTATCTGATATTATTTGTTCAATTATGTTAGATACAGTAATCATTTGTTTAATTATTAACAGAATGTTCAAAAATAGTAAAAATTTCGTAAAAATTATATTTATAAATGAATTATCTTGAATTTTGCATTTAAATTTTAAAGATAGAGATGATTGTATTAAAAATAGGAGGTACTTCGGTTGTTAATACCGATTTTATGCTAAAAATCACAGATCGAATGCAACGTGAAGAGGAAACTTTTATTGTGGTTTTATCTGCATTGTCGCAAATAACAAACACATTAGATGCTATGTATAAATCGACTGAAATTGATAAAACTAAAAAGCTTATAAATAAGTTTACAGATATTCACGAGGATTACATACATAAATTATTTAGCGATATAAAAGAAATTAAAAGGGCTAAAAAAATAGTAAAAGATACTTTATTGCAAGTTGATAGAGTTATAAAAAGAGAACAATATGATTTATTAATGGCTTTGGGCGAATATCTAGCCTCATCTTTATATAGTTTATTTCTTAAATCTAAAAATGTAAAACATAGTTTAAAAAATAGTCCTGATTTTATTAAAATAGATGCAAGTAGAAAACCAAATACAAAATTTATTAAATTAAAATGTGAACAAACAAAATGGCAGAAGATAAATATTTTTCAAGGTTTTATTTGCTCGGATAGCGATAATAATATTACAAATCTCAGTAGAGGAGGAAGTGATTTTACAGCAACATTATTAGGCGAAGCAATTCAAGCAAAAGTAATAGAAATTTGGTCTGATATAGATGGAATTCGTAGTAACGATCCTCGCTTTGTTTCTAAAACAAATTGCGTATCGCAACTACATTATGTAGAAGCAGCCGAATTAGCCTATTTTGGTGCTAAAATATTACATCCGGAATCTGTCTTACCTGCTCAACGTTTAAATATTCCGATGATTTTAAAGAATTCAAAAAATATAAATCACAGCGGAACTATTATTAACAATGAACAAAATAAAATTGGTTTAAAGGCTATTGCTGCTAAAGAAGAAATTATTCTTATTAATATTACATCATATAGAATGTTGATGATTCATGGTTTTTTAAGTAAAATATTTGATGTTTTTAATACATATAAAACTTCAGTGGATTTAATTACTACTTCAGAGGTTAGTGTGTCGTTAACCATAGATGATGCTACTTATTTAAACCAAATATTAAAACAATTAAAAACATTTTCGCAAGTAGAAGTTAAGAAAAAAATGGCAATCATCAGTGTTGTAGGAAATTTAACGAATGACAGAAAACAAATAGCAGCAAAAATTTTAAATACCATCTCTAATCCAATTGAAATTATTTCTTACGGAACAAATAGAAGGAGTATTTCTGTTTTGGTGGAACAAGAAAATAAAAATAAAAACTTAAATGAACTTAATATATTAACTTATAATTAAAAACTTATGCAAACACCATATTATCAATACGATATAAAAGTACTGCACAAAACTTTAGATGCTGTAAATCACGAGAAAAATAAATATGGTTTTAAAGTACATTATGCTATTAAGGCTAATGCAAATCCGATTATTCTCCATGAAATTTCTAATTTCGGATTCGGAGCAGATTGTGTAACAGGAAACGAAATTAAATTGGCAATTAAAAGTGGTATTGCCGTTAATCAAATTGTTTTTGCTGGTGTTGGTAAAACAGAACAAGAAATAGATTATGCAATTCAATCTGATATTTCGATGATTAATGTAGAGTCATGGGAAGAATTACAGCTAGTTAATACCATTGCAAAAAAACAGAATAAAATAGTAAATATTGCTTTTAGAATTACACCTGATATCTATGCCAACACACATAAAAAAATCGCTACAGGATCATTACAGCATAAATTTGGTTTCTATATCGAAGAGCTCTCTGAACTAATTCAAAAAGGCAAACAATATAAAAATGTAAATGTCATCGGACTTCATTTTCATATAGGTTCTCAGATAATTGATTTAT
>JALSLI010000047.1 GCA_026988395.1 Flavobacteriaceae bacterium
TAGGTTGTTTGTGTATTTTCATAAGGTAAATATACAACTTTATACTTTGATTATCAAATGTATAACTATGTGTTTTTAAATAAATTTAGAATGTTTCCCCTTGCAACGGTCTTAATTCATTAAAACACAATTTAATATAAAAATTCATCAACACAAATATAAAATTAAACTATTCATATATAAAACAAAATGGGTGTAAAAAATAGACATTCTAATGTTTATCATATATTACAATACCATAAATCATATCTGGTTTTAATGGAAAAAACGACTAAAATTTAAAACAATTTAATTGTTTTATCGTATATTAAATACTTGATTTTTAGAGGTTAAAATTTATTAATAACCTTTTTAATAGCCACAAGTTTCGTTAATAAATCTTCGAGATAATCTAATTTTAACATATTTGCTCCATCAGATTTTGCACAACTTGGGTCGTAATGAGTTTCTAAAAATATGCCATCTACTCCAACTGCGATTCCTGCTTTAGCGATGGTTTGAATGAGTTCGGGTTTTCCTCCGGTAACACCGCTACTTTGATTTGGTTGTTGCAAAGAATGTGTAATATCTAAAACGGTTGGTGCATATTGTTGCATAATAGGAATTCCTCTAAAATCAACTATCATGTCTTGATATCCAAACATGGTTCCTCTATCGGTTATTACTACTTGGTTGTTTCCGGAATAGGTTACTTTTTTAACAGCGTGTTGCATTGCTTCGGGACTCATAAACTGTCCTTTTTTTAAATTTACAACTTTCCCGGTTTTTGCTGCAGCTACAACTAAATCCGTTTGACGAACCAAAAAAGCCGGAATTTGCAAAACATCTACATAATTTGCAGCTAATGTTGCATCGGAAACCTGATGGATATCCGTTACAGTAGGAATGTTGAAATGTTCTCCTACTTTTTTTAATATCTCTAATGCTTTTATATCACCAATACCTGTAAAACTATCTAACCTAGAACGATTAGCCTTTTTAAAACTTCCTTTAAAAATAAATGGAATTTCCAATTTATCGGTTACTTCTTTAATTTTTTCGGCAATGGTAAAAGCCATTTCTTCACCTTCAATAGCACATGGTCCGGCTAATAAAAAGAAGTTTCCGCTTTTGGTATGTTTTATGTTTGGAATTAATTCTAAGTTCATTGTATTTATTTTATATTTTGCAAATATACATATTAAAAATACAATTATTAAGAGGTTAATTCGGCAAAGACATTGGTTAATGTTTTTTCTTTTGTTAAATCATCCAAAGATTTATCTGCAACAATTTTACCTTTATTAATAATAATAACACGATTACATACAGCTTCTACTTCTTGCATGATATGCGTGGATAACAAAACCGTTTTTGTTTTGCCGATTTCTTGAATTAATTGTCTAATACTTAGTAATTGATTTGGATCTAAACCTGTGGTTGGCTCATCTAAAATCAACACATCCGGATCGTGCAATAAAGCAGCTGCCAAACCAACTCTTTGCATGTAACCTTTAGAAAGTTCTTTAATTTGTTTAATTGAATGACTCTCCAATTGAACCAATTGAATAATTTTTGTAATATTTTCTTCAGAAACCTGATGTAATTTAGCAATAAATTGAAGATATTCTTTTACATACATATCTGCATATAACGGATTGTGTTCAGGTAGATAACCAATGTGTTTTTTCATTTCTTTCTGGTTTTTAGAAACATCTAATCCATTAACTAAAACCACGCCATCGTCCGGTTTTAAATAAGAAGTAATAATTTTCATAGTGGTAGATTTTCCGGCACCATTAGGGCCTAAAAAACCAACAATTTCTCCGGATTTAGCGGAAAAACTAATAGCATCTAAGGCTTTTTGTTTTCCGTAATATTTACTTATATTTTTAATTTCAAGTGACATTTTTAAGGCAAATTTCTTATTTTTAACGAAATTACATAAAATTAGTTGGGTAAAAAATTAAAAATATCATAAATATATGATTAGAAAAAAGCGATTTTACATATTAAGTGTTTTCATCATTATATTAATTCTATTAAAAATAAATTTCACCCTACGTAAAACAGACAAACAATTAAAAAAACTATTTGATGAAAAAAATCAGAAAATAAGTATTTTTTACGATACTATTCTAAAACATAAAATCCGTTATATCACAACAGGAAAATACAACAAAAAATTACCAACGATTCTGTTTGTTCACGGAGCTCCGGGATCATTATCAGATTTTTTAAAATATGTAGAAGATACAACACTTCAAAAAAAAGCAAATTTAATGGCAATAGATAGAGTAGGCTATGGTTTTTCTGATTTCGGTAAACCGGAAACGTCTATCGCAATCCAAGCAAAAATTGCAAATGAAACGATTAAAAACAAGAATAATATAATTTTGGTTGGTTGGTCATACGGAGGAGCAATAATTGCCAAAATGGCAATGGAAAATTCTAAAATAAAGCACATAGTAATGCTTGCTCCGGCAGTATCACCGAAAGATGAAAAATATTTTTGGTTAGGCAATTTAGCAGATTGGAAATTCACAAAATGGTTGGTTCCAACTCCTTTAATTATTGCTGAGGCAGAAAAAAAAGCTCATAAAAAAGAATTGGAAAAGTTAGAAAAAGAATGGGATAAAATAAAAATTCCTATTACTTATTTTCATGGCGATAAAGATTTCTTAGTGCCATATAAAAATATGAAATACTTAAAAACAAAAGTAGATTCCTCCTTGTTAAAAAACATAACCTTTAAAGGAAGAAATCATTTTATTCCGTTTACGGAATTTGATAGAATTAAAGTAGAAATCATAAAAATACTAAATAACACGACTAACCGTTAATCCATCACGAATTGGCAGTAAAACAGTTTCTATCCTTGGATCGTTTTTTAGCAATATATTATATTCTAAAAGTGTTTTTGTGCTAATATCATTAGGATTTAATGTTTGAATTACTTTACCGCTCCATAGAACGTTATCGGATAAAATTAAACCACCGGAATTCATTTTATCGATGATTAAATGAAAATAATTAATATAATTCGGTTTGTCGGCATCAATAAAAACTAAATCAAATTTAGAATCAATTTTTGGTATGATATTCAATGCATTACCGGTAATTGATTTAATATTTTCTTTAAAAGGAGATTTATCAAAATACTTTTGCGAAAAAGACGATAATTCTTCGTTTTTATCAATTGTAAATAAGGTACCGTTTGGTGCTAATCCTTCTGCTAAACACAAAGTAGCATAACCGGTATAAGTACCAATTTCAAGAATTGTTTTAGGTTGTTTAATTTTGGAAAGCATACTCAATACTCTCCCTTGAAAATGACCACTTAACATCCTTGGGTTTAATACTTTTTGATATGTTTCTTTAGATAAAGATTTAAGCAATTTCGGTTCTATTTCAGAATGTGAAACAACATAATCATCAAGTCCTTTTGGTAAAAAATCCATCTTTTATAAATAAATTATTTTGAAATTTTTAAAATGCGATATGCTCCTTGTAAAACAAGTATAAAAACTAAGGTTCCAACAATTAAATCAGGGACGGCACTTTTAGTAAAATAGACTAAAACAGCTGCAATGATAACACCAATATTTACAATAACGTCATTAGAAGTAAAAATCATACTTGCCTGCATATGAGCTTCATTACTTTTACTTTTTTGCAACAAATACAAACACCATGCATTAGCTATCAAAGCCAAAAAAGATACAACAATCATAGTTTTAAAATCAGGTATTATCTGATTGGATAAAAATCTCCTTAAAACCTCAACAAAACCAAAAACAGCTAGAATAATTTGACTATAACCAGCAATCTTAGCTACATTTTTTTTAAACTTTACCGTAGTACCTACTGCTAATAAACTCAATCCATAAACAAATGAATCTGCAAGCATATCTAAACTATCGGCTACTAAACCCATAGAATGTGAAATCCATCCTGTTACAATCTCTAAAAGAAAGAAAACAAAATTAATTAGCAAGACAACTAATAATAATTTCTTTTGATTAGATTGTTCAGATAGCTCAACATTATCTACTGTAATTGTGTCTTTTAAAGTAGCACCTAAATTTAATGTTTGTAAGGAATTTAATATTTTGGTTGTATCTGTATTATGATGTATCGTTAAATTACGATTAGGAATATCAAAATCCATTTTATGAATTTCAGGAATATCTGAAAGTTTCATTTTAATAAGATTCTCTTCAGACGGACAATCCATTTTTGCTATGTGAAAAATACTTTTTTTCAATATTAAAAGCGATAAACTAATTCGAGCTTATACTCTTTTAAAATGTTTTTTGTTTTTTCAAAATCCTCTGTAAAACCAAGGATATAACCACCTCCACCCGAACCGCATAATTTTAAATAATAAGCATTCGTTTCGATACCTTGTTGCCAAACTTTATGAAATGGTTGTGGTATCATCGGTTTAAAATGGTTTAAAACCACTTTAGAAAGTTGCTTTACATTACCAAATAGAGATTTTACATTACCATGTAAAAAATCATCAATACAGGCGTCGGTTACTTTTGCAAAATCTTCGCTAATCATTTTACGGAAGCCCTCATTTTTCATTTTATTCATAAACAAATTAACCATTGGCTCTGTTTCACCGGTTTGATTGGAATCTAAAAGAAAAACTGCACCTTTACCGTCTTTTTGCATCGGTATTCCGGTTGCTTCTAAATTATTTTTGGAATTGATTAAAATAGGAATACTCAAATACGAATTTAACGGGTCTAAACCGGAACTTTTACCGTGAAAAAAAGATTCCATTTCTGCAAAAATCGTTTTTAACTTAACCAATTTATCCTTGGTCAAATTTTCTAAAACCGTTATTTTATCATTTGCATATTGATGGTAAATTGAGGCAACCAAAGCACCTGAACTACCAACACCATAACCTTGTGGAATCGTAGAGTCAAAATACAAACCGTTATCTATATCATTTTTTAATTTATCTAAATCAAAAGAAACTATTTTAGAATTGATTAAACTTAAATAATTAAAGTATTCCTTTAATTTTTTATTGGAAGCAATTGCAGTCTGCGAATCGTTATTATCCATTTTTAAAGCTCCTTTAAAGGAGTTATATGGAATTGCAAGTCCTTTGGAATCTTTTATAATTCCGTATTCTCCAAACAATAAAATTTTTGCGTAAAACAGAGGTCCTTTCATATTAATTTTCAATTTAATCCAATAAAATTATCACAATTTAAAGTGAAACTCTATCACAAATATACGATTTATTCTGACAATATATTAGCAATTCATTTACGATAAAATTATGTATCTCATTTTTGAATTTTTCCGGATAAAGCACATGCACGTTTGCACCTGCATCGAGAGTAAAACTAATTGGCAAATCGGTTTCTTTTCTAAATTTCCAGATTTTATTTATAATCTCCAAAGTATTTGGTTTTATTAAAATAAAATACGGATTACTACTCATCATTAAGCCGTGTAAAGTTAAAGCTTCACTTTCAATTAAATTTATAAAAGATTTTAAATCACCTTTTTGTAATATTTTTTTTATTTTGGTAATATTTTTATTTGCCTGCTTAAAACGTTGTTTTGCAAAGGGATGTTTTTCCATTAATTGATGTCCTACTGTGCTGGAAACTGTTTTTTCTCCTTTATCTACCAACAAAATAGTATCGTGATAGTTCTTAAAGATTGGATGAATTTTATACGGAAAAGGAATTGCAAATAAATTGGAAGAACCTTTTATTTTTTTATGTTTTCCCCAAACTGCAACACCTTTATAAATACTTCTACTTGCAGAACCGGAACCTAATCGTGCTAAAAAAGAAGCTTTTTTATTAAAATAATCATCTGAAATATTAGGAAACAATTGCTTTTCCAATTGCATAATACACAATGCCAATGCTCCCATGCCACTTGCGGAAGATGCAATTCCGGAAGAATGAGGAAAAGAGTTTCTTGTATTAATTGTAAAAGAAAAATCTTTAATAAACGGTACGTATTTTTCTATACGCTTAAAAAAAGTGTGTATTTTCGGTTTAAAATCAGGTTGCTTTTTTCCTTCAAAATAGATTTCAAAATCGAAATCGGCATTGTTCTTTATTTTGGTAAACTCTAATTCGGTTAAAGTAAAACAAGCCGAAAGTGTAAAACTTAAAGAAGTATTTGTTGGGATTTGGTTCTTTTTCTTTCCCCAATATTTAACTAAGGCGATATTACTTGGTGTTTTTGCTTTAAGCTTTCCGGAAATAATTCCTTTCGGTTTTTGCTTTTCCTTTAAAATAAACTCTTTTTTCTTCAAAATAAAAAACTTTTTACAAAGAACGTTAAATTAAATCTAAACCAATATCCTTTCTGTAAAATTTCCCTTCAAAATCAATTTTCTCGGCATTTTTATAGGATTTCGTTCTTGCTTCTTGAATACTGTTCCCGAAGGAAGTAATTGCGAACACACGTCCGCCATTGGTATAAATTTTATCACCATCTTTTTTTGTACCTGAGTGGAATACAATAGAATCAGTTATGTTATTTAAACCTTTAATTTCTTTTCCTTTTTCATATTTCTCGGGATAACCTCCCGAAACGAGCATTAAGGTTAAAGCAGTTTCTTTAGTAATTTTTAAATTATACTCTTTTAAATTACTACTTGCTACTTTCTGGAATAATTCCAATACATCGGAAGTTATTCTTGGTAAAACCACTTCGGTTTCAGGGTCACCGAAACGCACGTTATATTCAATTACAAACGGATTGTTATTCACTTTTATCAAACCGATAAAAATAACTCCTTTATAGGTTAAATTATTCTTTTTTAAACCTTTAATTGTAGGTTTTACAATGGTTTCTTTAATTTTATTATAAAATACCTCATCTACAAATGGCACCGGCGAAACGGATCCCATTCCTCCGGTATTTAAACCTTTATCACCATCTAAGATTCGTTTATAATCTTTTGCGAAAGGCAAAATTTTATACGATTCGCCATCGGTTACAACAAAACAACTCAACTCGATACCGTCTAAAAACTCTTCAATGACAACTTTATTGCTTGCTTTACCAAATTTTTTATTGGTTAGCATATCGGATAATTCTTTCTTGGCTTCTTTTAAATTAGTTAAAATTACTACGCCTTTTCCTGCTGCTAAACCATCTGCTTTAAGTACGTAAGGCGGATTTAAAGTGTCTAAAAATTTATATCCTTGTTGTAATGTTTCTATATCAAAACTTTTATATTTTGCCGTTGGAATGTTATTTTTTATTAAAAATTCTTTGGCGTATTCCTTTGAGCCTTCCAGTTGAGCAGCTTCTTTGGATGGTGCAAAAATGTGTATTTTTTTGAGGCTTTCATCTGCTTTAAAATAATCATAAATTCCGTTTACCAAAGGATCTTCCGGACCAATGACAACCAAATCAATGTTATTTTTTAAACAGATTTCTTTAATTGCATCAAAATCATTAATATCTAAGTTTAGGTTTGTTCCCAATTGTGCTGTACCTGCATTTCCGGGAGCAACAAATAACTGATGTAACAAATCACTTTGAGTTATTTTATGAGCAATAGCGTGTTCGCGACCTCCTGAACCTAAAATTAATACATTCATTTAATATGCTTTTTCTTCGCCTTTTATAGCGTTTTTTACGGTTAAATAAATAATTTTTAAATCTAAATAAAAGTTCCAATTTTCGATGTAAAAAATATCGTATTTTATACGGTTAATAATATCGGTATCAGTAATTATCTCACCTCGGTAACCTTTAACTTGTGCTAAACCGGTAACGCCCGGTTTCACGAAATGACGAACCATATATTTATCTACAATTTTTTTAAATATTTCCGATTGACTGAGCATATGTGGTCTTGGACCTACTACGCTCATTTCGCCTTTTAAAACATTAATAAATTGAGGTAATTCATCAATACTACTCTTCCTCAGAAAAGAACCTATCTTAGTTACTCTTGTATCATTCTTGGTTGCTTGAATTTTATCCGCCAAATGGTTGACTCCCATAGACCTATATTTATAACATATAAAAGGTTCGCCTCCAAGACCTTCTCTAATTTGTTTAAAAAATAAATCTCCTTTGGTTTCCATCTTCACTAAAACATATAAAATTGGTGTTAGCCAAGATAAAACACCAACAATAACCAAAGAAGAAAAAACAATATCAAACAAACGCTTATATATTTTATTAATAGGCTTTTCGAGAGGTAATTCACGAATAGACAAAACCGGAATAAAACCATAATACTGTACTTTTGTTTTACTGATTAACTCTTTTGAATCAGGTACTAATTTTACAGTAATGACATTTTGATCTCCAAAATTAATAACCTCTTTAATTTGTGCATTCGTTAAAACTGATAATGAGCAATAAATTTCATCAATTCTATTTTCTTTAATATAATCAAAAGCTTGATTTAACTTTCCTAAATAATTTGCTTTAGCAGAATTAATATCGTCAAAATAACCCTTATAATGGTATCCGAATTCTTTTCTAGTATTAAAAAAATTTATTAATTGATCAACTGAATTGTTTTTTCCTAAAACAACTACATTTCGGTAATTATAACCTCCTAACCGATACCTACGAAGTGCATAAATATATAAAAGTCGCGTACATGTAATGGCAATAAAAACAAACACTAAAAATTTTACTTGATGTTTAAATACTAAATTTTGGTCTGAAAGTGCATAAAAACTCCAATAAGCCAGTGAAAATATAACATATTGAAAAAATAAATTTTTAAGGATTTCAGGAATTTTACTATAACGTGTAAAACGGTAAATCTTAGTAAAATAAGCAATTAATAACCAAGTTACATTAATATATACTATTTGCCATGAAGATAAAAAAATCTCTTTATTAAAATAATAAAATCCAACATTTAAAATTGTTAGATGAATTAATATGGATATTGGGATAATAAATATGGAAAACCGTTTTTGCAATTTTAGTTTTTTTTAAAGGAACAAAATTACGGATTTTTAAGATACAATACTTTATTTTTTATTACTAAATTTTTCTTTAAGTATGAGCCAAATGAATTTTGAATTACCTAATAAATATCGTTTCCACATACGTTTTGGCTCTTGTAAAAAACGATAAAACCATTCTAAACCGTATTTTTGCATCCATACAGGTGCTCGTTTTACTTTACCTGCAATGACATCAAAACTGCCACCAACACCCATAATAAAGTTTACATTTTTTAATAACTCTTTGTTTTGGTATAAAAAATTTTCTTTTGTTGGTGTGCTTATTGCCACAAATAAAATATTTGCACCACTATTTGCTATTTCTTGAGCAATTCGCTTTTCGTCTTCTTTTTTAAAATAACCATTGCGGTAACCTGCAATAATCTCTTTTGTATATTTTTTAGAATAGGTATCTAGTACTTTTTTTACCACTTCTTCTTTAGCTCCAAAAAAAAATATTTTCCAATTGTTTTGATGTGCTTTTGCTACAAGGTTGGTCATTAGGTCAATTCCGGCAACACGTTCTTTTAACGGCTTATTCAATATTTTTGACGCCCAAACTACAGCTTGTCCATCAGCATTTATTAAGTCACTTTCATTAACACTTTTACGTAATTCCGGATCTTTTTGCATGGCAACTATTTTACCGGCGTTTACTACTACATGGTGAATTTGTTGGTTATTATGAATACTTCTTTGTATTACGTCCAACGTTTCCTGCATTGAAAAATTGTCTATTTTGGTATTTAGTATTTCAATTTGGTTTTGCTTATGCATTGTGTGTTACGTTTGATTTGGTTTTATTAAATCCAAAGGCTATGTTATTATCTTCTACATCCTTAGTTATGGTTGCATTTGCTGCAACGGTAGTGTTTTTACCGATAATTATTGGACCGATTATAACGGAAGAAGCATATAAAATCACATTTTTTTTAAAATAAGGTTGCTTTATAATCTGTCCATTATATTCGGATGTTTTATTATTACTACCTCCAATGGTAACATTTTGATAAACTACCAAATCTCCTTCTGAAATTACATCTCGCCCTATAACAATACTCATAGGATGTACTAATCTTAATCCGGGACCTAATTTTGCTCCCGGATCTATATCAATACAAAACAATAATCGGTTTAATAACCAAAAAATTTTAGCAACAATAAAAATATGATTTCTATAAAAGAAATTGGATATTCGATACAATAGAACCATGTAAATACTTATATCTAAAAATATTTTTAAAATATGTGATTTTTTATAACTTTTATATAATTGTATGTCTCTAATAAACGATTTTATCATTTTGCTAACCTACAAAAATAAATGTTTTACTAAAAGATATTCTACCAAAAAAAATAAAACATAAGTGTTAAAGTTAAAAAAACAATCTTTCTCATTTTAAAATATTCTTATTTTGTTTTACAATTTTTAAGATTAAGTAATTTAACAGCTTCTTTATCAAAAAATTCAACACCTAATTGATTTAAGTGATGAGAATCTGAAAAATGTATCGTATCTTGAACATTTAACAATTTATTAAAATTATAATAATTTCCATATTTTGAAATTGAGTCATCAAAATATTGAGTATTAGTATATGAATTATATAAATTTTTTGTAATTGGTACTTGAACAAGAATTAACTTTATATTTCTTTTTTTAATTTTATTAATACAATTTTTAAACGCTTTAAACTGATCGTCTTTTATATTAATTTCATGTTTATCTATCGGCTCAGGTTTGTAAAATTTCAGTTTTTTCTCTACAAACCCACCGGATACGTAGTAATCATTTCCTTTTTTCTTTTCTTCAACAAAATCAGCATTAAGCCCCATATAATCTCTCCAAAATCCAATAATAGCGGTATTTATAGTTTTAATATTATTCCATTTTATTAATTTTGTTACTGTTAATAAATCATTTTTATCATTTGCAATTAAATCTAATGAAGATTCAACTCCATCACTTGAAAATAGCATTGGAGAAACTTCAAAAACTACAATTTTAGGATTTAAAGAGTCTAAATACCTATCTAGTAATACTTCTGTTTGTATTGGTGTTTGACCGCTTGAACCAAGATTAAAACTTTTGCAACCATATTTTTCAAAAATTCTGGTATCAAATCCTCTATACGAATGAGATGATCCTAAAAATAAAAGATCAATATTCTTAAATTTTTTTATTTCTTTAATTCTAGAATACATATGTCCATAGGAACCAATCCTATAATTAACATTTGGTTTTAAAAATTGAGGTAATACTTGACCAAAGAACAAAATAAATATTATATACATTGATACCGTAAATGGAATAAATAGAAGGGTGTTTTTTATAAATTTTTTTATATCTTTCATAGTATTTAAAATTGGAAATAAATAAAAGGCGTTTCTGTTGTTTTCATATAAAACATTATTAAAAAGATAATAAAGGAGTACCAAACCCATCTATAAACCCTATTCCAACCATTACCAATCTTAGCTATTGCGTATTCTTCTTCTCTTCCAAACCATTCTATTAAAATAAATATTATTATTAAAATAATAGTTTTTAAAGCATCACCCATTTTAGGGAAATTAGGAAAAGTGAATAACGATCTAGAAAAAATAGTTGATAAATAATTAAATGCATGATTTATATTTTCTGCTCTAAAAAAAACCCACGCTAATACTGTTAAACCAAAAGTAACGCTCATTTGAATAAACTCTTTTACTGAAGGAAAATACCTTCCTTCTGCAATAGTATTAGTATTTATCCTGTTTTTATTTAAAAGCAGTAAGGGCAAAAAATAAATTGCATTTAAAAGTCCCCAAAAAATAAAAGTCCAATTTGCTCCATGCCAGAATCCACTGACAATAAATATTATAAAAGTATTCCTTATTTTCATCCAAACTCCTCCTCGACTACCTCCTAAAGGAATATACAGATAATCTCTAAACCAAGTTGATAGAGATATATGCCATCGTCTCCAAAATTCTGCAATATCTCTTGAGAAATAGGGAAAATTAAAATTTTTCTTTAAATCAAAACCAAATAATCTCGATGTTCCAATTGCAATATCTGAATAACCTGAAAAATCACCATAAATTTGAAAAGTAAAAAATAAGGCTCCTAAAAACAATGTACTACCTGAATAATTTGATGAATTATTAAAAATTTCATTGGCTAATTGTGCTGCATTATCGGCAATTACAATTTTTTTAAAAAAACCCCAAAGCATTTGTCGCAAACCATCTACGGCTTTATCATAATCAAATATCCGTTTTTTAAGAAATTGAGGCAATAAATGTGTTGCTCTTTCAATAGGACCTGCAACTAATTGAGGAAAAAAACTTACAAAAGCTGCAAAAGCAATAAAATCTTTTGTTGGTTGTAATTTCTTTTTATAAACATCTATTGTATAACTTAATGTTTGAAATGTATAAAAACTAATTCCTACAGGTAAAACAATATTTAACCCTTGTGCATTTATTTTATATCCAAAAAATGAAAATGCATTTACAAAATTATCAAGGAAAAAATTGTAGTATTTAAAAAATCCTAATAATCCTAAATTTACAAGTATACTAATCCAAAGTAATAATTTTCTTTTTGTCTTGTTTTCTTCATCATCAAGCAAAACTCCTATTGTATAATCAACCAGAGTGCTAAATAAAATTAGTGATAGAAACCTCCAATCCCACCAACCATAAAATAAATAACTAGCTACTACAATTAAAAAATTTTGCCATCTTAAATTTTTATTTATAACAAACCAATATAATATAAAAACTATTGGTAAAAATACAGCAAAATCTATTGAGTTAAATAACATCTATTTTTATAATATTTTTTTAAAGTCTCTCTATTTTAAACATTTCGGACATCTTCATTTATAAATATTTTGATTCAAATTTTAAAAGAAAAATTTAGTTGAAAGATTAATTTTTTCAATGGACAAATTTATATGATTAATTCCTAATTTTATTAAATTTCATTCAAAATAATGTTTTGTATTCAATTTGCGTCTTTTTTAATTAAATGGTCAGATTTTTTGGAGATATTATGTAAATCAGCATTTTTATAATTAGCTATTAGTAACATAAAAACTAACGAATATGCAATAACTGTTGTGTTAAAAAAATTACCTGCTAAAGCAGTTAAAAAGAAAAGTAATAGAAAAAAAAATTTAAAGGAAAAATTTTTATTTTTTATAAATAAAAAAATTAAACCTAAATAAAAAATTAAACCTAATATACCAAAATTAAAGAAGATATCAATTAAAGACATTTCTGCAAGAGTTTGTTTTCTATTTATTCCTCCTATTAAATAATTATAAAAAGACCAATGATTTTGTATATAATCAAAAATTTCTCTAAGGTGTATATTCCGGTAAGAAAAAATAAATGTAATTACGTCTTGGTTATTATACAAATCTATTAAATTACTGAAAGTATTATAAAAATAAATTTTTAATTTTGATTGAAAAACAAACAGTGATACTCCTATAACAGTCAGCAAAATAAAAAAATATCTATTTTTAAATAATTTTTTAGTTACAAAAATATATAAAATAAATACTCCTAAAAACATATATACCGTTTTGGTTCCTATCAACAATGCAACAATAAAACTAAAATATAGAAAGTATTTTATATCACTTATTTTTTCATTATAAAAATATAATATCATCAAATTTAAAATAATAAAATAGCTACTGAATGAAGATGGATATAAAATGCCTGAGTATCCAAATCGATTACCTCTGTATGTTTCAAAAAAATGTATGGAAAAAATAAAACCAATAAGAATAGTAATTTGTATTAACAATGAAAGATATTTATAAGTATTAAAAATCTTTATTATTTCTTTTTTCTGAATATCCTTAAAAGATAAATAAAGAAAAAAAGGAAACATATAATTTATAGGTGTTCTAATTATATCTATTAAAAACTGTTTATTATCCTTGTATTCATTTAAAATACTTAAAGACCCTAATATTTTTAAAAACATGAAAATAAAAAAAATAACAAAAAAATATTTTAGTTGTTCTTTAGGTTGAGACCAAATTAAATAAATAATGAAAATAAAATCTAAAATCCAAATAAATGGTGTATGAATATTAAAACTAAAATAGTTTTCTTTATAAATTAAGATGAAAAATAAATTTATACACCAAAATATAGAAAAAAGAGCTATTTTTTTATTCATTTTTTGATATTTTAATTAAATTACTTGAATGATATGCTATCACTGTAAAAAACAATAATGCTGTAATGCCTCTTTGCCTTTCTAAAATAGATTCTGTTAAACCAAACATTAAAAAAACAAAGATAATATCCAGTAACATATGTTTTTTATGAACTAATGCATCTACAAACAAATATCCTATTAGAAGAAAAAACAGAAATAATCCGAAATTACCTAACGATGCCAATATTTGTAAATATTCATTATGTGTATTGTATTTTCGTTTCATACAAGGCCAGCATTGTATGGATTTCGTTTTATAAAAATTAATGAGTTGCTCTTCTACCTGACCATAACCAACGCCAAACCATTTGTTTTTTTTCCAAACTCTTGTGGCAGCTTTAATTTTTGCAACTCGTAAAGACACACTGCCGTAGTCGTTATTATCGTAATACGAAAAACCTTTAAAATTTTTTAATTGTGTTATTTTTAATCGGAAATCCGGTGAAAAAGAATACGCAAACACTCCTGAAAACAAGATTAAAATTACAATTTTTAAATAAAATTTTCGCTTATTAAGTATCGATTTATATAGAAAAAAGAGAACTAATGCAATCATTGCTATTCTACTTGCTGTAAGAAAAATTACGAGGCTAAAAAAAAGAATTAACATTTTGGATTTGCTTTTATCAAATAAATGCACATTGTCTATTATTATAATTGCAATCAAAGCATACATTCCTAAATATGTTGGATGAAAACCAAATTTTGAAAAATATTGATAATAAAATCGTATTCCGTTATGATTATTTGTTGTTAATAGAAAAAAAGAAATTCTAAAAAACAAAATAATAATGGATAGTATCAAACCAAAAATGAAAGATTTATATATTGTTTTAATATTTTTAATCAATTCCGGAATAAAAATAAGAGGAATCACAATAAAAGATAAATTTTTCTCTACATACCGAAGACCTAAACTTAAATTCTCTTGATCAAAAAGAGTTCTAATAAGTTGATATAAAAAAAACAACAAGTAAAAATAAAAATATTTTTCTTTAAAAATAGAGTGTTTGTATTTAAACCGCAAAAATACTGCTGTAACCAAACTTAAAATCATTAATATCGGTGCAATTTTTCTGTTTAATGACAGTGAAAAAACAAGCAAAACCAATAAGAAATTATATAAAGAAATTATATCAAAATCTCTCTTTAATATACGTATCATACGATTCTATCATTTTATTAAAACTAAATTTTTTATTAAAAACATCAATACTGTTTTTAGACAATCTTTTGTATTCTGCTTCCTCTAATTGTGCAATATTATTTAATTTTTCTACCAATTCATTAAAAGAATTTACTAAAAAACCATTGTATTTATCTTCTAAAATCTCTAAATTTCCTCCTACATCATTACAAATAATCGGAATGCCGTACGCTTGTGCTTCAATTAAACTTAAAGGTAATCCTTCTTTTTTAGAAAACAACAAAACAAAATCCAAATTTTTATAAAATTCCGTCATATTTTCTACAAATCCTACGGACTTAAATTGCTCGTCTTTACCAATAACTGATTTTAATTTATGAAGCATTACGCCATCACCGGCAAAAACAATATGTATAGATGGATGAATTTTATTTTTTAAAAATTTTACAATTTCCACTTGTTGTTTTACCTCAGTAATTCTTCCCGGCAATCCTATAATAATATTATTTTTATTAAATTTATTATTTCTTAAATTACTTTTTTCAGGTTTAAACCCATTAAAAATCACTGTTATTGCTTTAGGTTTTAATTTAAAATATTTTAGATGATTATCTTTTACTTTTTGCGATACTGATATAATGTTTTCAGGTAAAAAAGTAAATTGTTTTAAGGTTGAAAATTCGTTATGAGCTATATGAATTATTTGTATCTTTTTTCTAAACAATTTAGCAGTTAAAAGTAAAAGAGTTGTTGTTTTACGATGATGTGAAATAAAAATAAAATCGCTTAATTTTTGTATTAATTTATAAGCATTAAATTTAATATAATTGTCCTTTGGTATCCTTTTAATATATTTTGAGTCAATTGTTTTATAATCATCAAAACTAGACACAAAGCCTTGACTGTCTTTATTTAATTGTAACAATCCATAATGAACATCCAGACAAACTTTTTGAGCTCCTCCAACATTTTTAAAATGACTATAAACACTAATTATTTTCATCATTACTAATTTGGTTGTAAAGGTCTGTGTATTTTTTTAAATTAACAGATAAAGAATAGGTGTTTTTTGCAAACAAAGAAATCTCTTCTTTTTCTTTTAATGTTGACTTTGATAAATTCATTATATTTAACTCATCTGTATTTTGAACAACAAGACCTAATAACGGATTGTTTATAATATCCTTGGTATATGCACCTGCATTTCCAATAGCAATTACTTTTAATCCTTTCCCCAAATATTCGGTTACTTTTGTTGGTGTTGCTATTTTATTAAAATCATGATTGCTTCTGTAAATTATGCCATAATCAAAACTACCTGTTAATTTACTTAATTCTTTTTGCTTAAGATTGTGATAATATGTTACTCCCTCTTTTTTTACTTTTATGGGTTTTGAAGTTACTATTGTTAATGATACACCATCCATTTTAGAAAAAAGTTGTTCAATTTTATTAATATTTTGATAACTCTGATTTCCTCCGATATAAATTATTTTTGTTTCCTTTGAAGTATCTGATTCCGATGAAATAAACTTAAAAACGGCATCATTATAACCACTATTACAAAAGATAACTCTATCTTTAGGGATAGTATATTTTTTATTGTATAAATCATATAAATCCTTAGAAACAAAATTATAATAAATGCCATTATCTACAGAAAATAATGCATCATTAAGTTCTTTAAAAATTTTGAATTTTGTTTCTCTTTTAAAAAAAAGCATTTCGCCTTCTACATAACCTCTTACATCATATATAATATTAATATTTGGAAGTATTTTTTGCTTGATTATTAAACCGATATAGGCAGCCTCTATGTTTCTACAATGTAATATTACATCATTAGAATATATCTTCTTTGCTATTTTTTTAGCACTTTTTACATAATCAAAACCCTTATTAAGGAAAAAAAAACGCACTTTTTTATCAAAAAATAAATTAAAGAACTTTTTTATTGGGATTCTGGATTTTATTAATTGTCCGATAAATAAATTAAAATCAAGATTTTTATCCTTAGAAAATTCTTTTTTTAAAGAATGTACTTGAGATTCAAACACAGAAGATGAAATCCCTTCCACCGTTAGATAGTAAATTTTTTTCATTGAATATTTTTTTGTTTTTGTAAACGAAAAGAAATAAAATACAAACTAAATACGTACAAAACATTGTACAAAATATGACCAGTCAAAGCCATAGAAATGATAATTGGAAAAAGAAGAATGAACTTTGTGTGTAAATTTAATTTTCTTACAGGATAATATAAAATTAAAAGATAAATTAAAAGTCCAAACCAACCTAATTTCATTAAAATTGTAAGAGGACCATTATCTAAAATAAAAAAAGGAATTGTTCCTAACCAATCGTTTAAGTGTAAATTCATTGTTGCTCCGGGACCAAATCCAAAAAGTTGTGTAGTTAAGCCGGAATGATTAAATTTCTTTAAGAATAAAGAATTTGATATTAATCTATAAACAAATGAAGAATCTTTTGAAGGATGTAAAATTCCGTAAATTCTTTCGGAATTATACATCGTTATTAAAACAGAGCTTATAATAAAAGCAACTAATGCATAAATAATATGTTTTAGTTTTATTTTATCATAAATACCATATAAAAAAGACCACGCTACAAGAAATAGCATTACTACCAATTGCATTCTTGAATTTAAGAAAAAGAAAATCACAAAAGCAAATAAAAGATACAAAAAATAAAAGTAAAAAGGTCGTTTTCTATTGACTAAAACAAGATAAATATAAAGATAATTTAACAATATTAAACTTGGTCCAAAAACCGTGTTTTTATGTTCATCTTTTTGAAAGCTTTGTGGAATATAATAGAAACGTAAAGATGGTATATAAGGAATTATTATATAAATAAGCACCGTAATTAACATTAACTTATAGTAAAAGGACTCTAAATTAAAATTGGATTCCTCACCTATTCTATAGCCGGAATAAACACCAAATAAAATAATAATAAAAAATCTTAAATCACTAAGTATAAATTTATTATGATAAGAAATTGATGTCGTAAATGAGAGAAACAAAACCAAAAACCAACTGAATAAAAGAAGCATTATAGGGAAATTGATTTTATATCTAAATAAATAAATAAAACTTGCAATCAACAAAAAATCTACTACTCTAAAGCCCAAAAATACTTTACTTGAAATTCCTGCATATAATACAGCAATAAATAATGTTAACAGCTCTAATATGGTGATTTTTTTATTTAACATATTTATAATAAATAAAGGCCGTGCGTGTAAAAAATATAGAGCTTAATGCGTAAATAATAGCGATAATACTATATCCAAACGTTTTTAATACCAAAATATTTAATAACACGACAACTATTGTTATTATATTTAGATTAATTAAATCTTTATATTTTCCTTTTGCTCCTAGAATTGCTGAAAACAAACCATATGTTAGTTTAATTAAACCTAAAAAAAATAAAGCAAAAATTAAGAATTTATCCTTTATTAAATCCACTTCTAAAAACCTCCCATTATCAATTATCACAATTAAGATAGTTACTAAAGTTATAGCAAATCCTATTGCTGTAATAATTTTTATTTTTTTTAATATTATTTTTTTGTCAATTTTCTTTTTAAAAAAAACCAATTCTTTAAAACCAACATATTGTTGTATTAATGTTAAAGGAAAAATAAAAATTGTTAAGTAATAAAAGTATTTTCCAAATGCATCTATTCCTATTTTATCTTTTATTAATAATCTTTCTCCAAAACCCAAAGCGGTTAACAAGCCAATATTTATCAAAAAAGAAAAATATAATTTGTAAAAGTCTTTTGTATTTTGATTATCAATTTTTATATATTTTATAATTGCATATAGCCCAATAAAAGCCAAAAAAACAAGAATAACACTAAAAGTGTACAATAAATTTAGTTTAATATGCAGTAAATAGAAAGAAACTATAATCAAAAAAAAACTTATTTTGTAACTGTTTTTAAGTGCTTGAGAAAATAAAAAATCTTCTTTTAAACGATATGTGTTATAAGCATACATAATAATATTAATACTCCAACCTGTTAGTAACAATATTATAATATTTAATGACGGATCATCTTTAAAAAAAAATAAACTTATTACAGGAAAAATAATTAAAGCGAAAAATATAAAATAATAAAGCCTTTTTTCAATTAAAATTGAATTATTTTCTTTATGACTTGTCCTTAAAAACATTTGATCAAAGCCCAATAAACCAAAAGAACTAACAATACCAATAAATGTGATATATAAAGAATACGAATTAAAAATTGAAGGATTGTATTTTTTAATAAACAAAGTAGATAGCATCCCAAAAAATGCAGCAGATGCCATTATTAAAAACGACGTGTTTTTTTTTATTTTGGAATAAATAAACTTTAAATCTATCTTTAATTTCAATCGCTTTTAATTTAATGTTCCACAAAAATCTAATATGGTTTTAGATGATTTCAAATTTTTAAACTCTTTATGATCTACTAATATTGAAATAATATCTGCATCTTTAAGTGCTTGTTCTAAAGAATACACATCAAAATCTTTATACTCAGAGATATTTGGTTCTACAGGTAAAATATGAAAACCTTCATTTAATAGCGATTTTGTTACATATAAAGCCGGAGATGTTCTCAAATCATCAATATTTGGTTTAAATGCCAAACCTAAACAAGCTATTTTAGGTTTTCTGCCATTATTAATCTCAAAATGAAGTGCTTTATTTTTTATTTTTTCAATTACCCAATCTGTTTTATAGTTATTTACTTCTCTTGCGGTACGGATAATTTTTGCTTCTTTAGAAAATGCCGAAACAATAAACCACGGATCAACAGCAATGCAATGCCCACCAACACCGGTTCCGGGATTCAATATATTTACTCGTGGATGTTTATTGGCTAATTTGATTAATTCCCAAACATTAATACCTGCTTTATCGCATATCATCGATAATTCATT
>JALSLI010000048.1 GCA_026988395.1 Flavobacteriaceae bacterium
ATGGTCTCCAAACAAAAGTTGTGAGACCATTTCACTTGTATCAGATGCTTCTTTTCTAAGCGGTATATTATTTAAGTTACAAATTCCGTATTTCATAATTAATCATCACGTCCTAAGCTTCCATAAAAAGAGAAACTTATTTGTAGTTTTATAAAAATTTTTCATTCATCACTCATTACTTTTCATCACACTTTTTCAATCACAATAGCACTTGCACCGCCGCCACCATTACAAATTGCGGCAGCACCATATTTGGCATTATTCTGTTCTAATACGTTGATTAAAGTAACAATAATTCGAGAACCGGAATTTCCTAACGGATGCCCTAAAGAAACAGCTCCACCATTAACATTCACTTTTTTATCGTCTAATCCTAATATTTTCATATTTGCCAAACCAACAATTGCAAAAGCTTCATTAAATTCAAAGTAAGAGACATCCTCTAGATTCAAATTTGCTTTGTGTAATGCTTTTGGTAATGCTTTAGCAGGAGCAGTGGTAAACCATTCGGGATCTTGTGCAGCATCAGCATAACCTTTAATCACGGCAAGAGGTTTTAAACCAAGCTCATCTGCTTTTTCTCTGCTCATTAATATTAAAGCCGAAGCTCCATCATTTAAAGTAGAAGCATTTGCTGCTGTTACCGTTCCGTCTTTTGAAAAAACCGGACGTAAAGTTGGGATTTTCTCCATTTTTACGTTTTTGTACTCTTCGTCTTCTTTAAAAATAACCGGTTCGCCTCTTCTTTGCGGTACTTCAACAGGAACAATTTCGTTATTGAATTTTCCTTCTTTCCATGCTGCAGCCGAACGATTATACGATTCGATAGCAAATGCATCTTGTTCTTCTCTGGTAAAATCATGTTCTCTTGCACATAAATCGCCACAAGTTCCCATATGTTTTTGGTCGTAAACATTTGTTAATCCGTCTTTTACCAAACCATCAACCATTTTAATATCTCCTAATTTATAACCTTTTCTGGCATATAAATAATGAGGAGCTAATGACATATTTTCCATTCCTCCGGCAACGACAATATCTGCATCACCACATTTAATAGCTTGAGTTGCAAGCATTACCGCTTTCATTCCGGATGCACAAACTTTATTTACTGTAGTAGCAGGAACTGATTTAGGTAAACCGGCAAAAATTGCTGCCTGACGTGCAGGTGCTTGACCTACATTAGCTTGAAGTACATTTCCCATATATACTTCATCTACCAAATTAGCATCTAAATTAATTTTATCTAACGCACCTTTTATTGCTGTTGCTCCTAATTTTGGAGCAGGAACAGAGGATAAAGAACCTAAAAAACTACCCATTGGCGTTCTTACAGCAGATACAATTACTACTTCTTTCATTTTTAATATATTTAATTACAGTGCGAAAATAATTAATTTATAGATAGAAAAGAAGGTATCTGCTTTAATTTTTTTACTTTTGAAGAAATTTTATGCCAATTTATTTAAATGAAAGATTTCTTAAATAAAATTTACCGAAACCACGCACTTATTTATAAGTCCGTTTTATTTTTATCCACTACTTTTTTAATTGTTTTTTTATTACCCAAAGGTTCTTATTTTAAATATGAAATACAAAAAGGAAAAATTTGGCAATACAACGATTTACACGCTCCGTTTGATTTTGCCGTTCAAAAAGATGCAGAAGACATAAAAAGGGAACAGAAACAAATCGAAAAAAATAAGGATTTATATTTTAAAGTAAAATCTGATATCGAAAAAGAAAGCCTTAAAAATTTAAAAAATGAATTAGAGATAAATACATTAAATTTAACACCAAAACAAAAAACTAAAGCATCTAAAATAGGAGAGAGGCTCCTAAAAAATATTTATGCAAAAGGATTTACAAATGAAATTATCAATCCTAACCAAAATATTGTTCTTATAAAAAAAAATAAAGCCGACTTTACAGATGCTTATAAACTGATTACCAATAAAAATTTAGACAGTTTTTTAGAAATTAATTTAAAAAATGAAAATCCGAAAATAGCGATAACATTAAATTCGATAATAAAAAAAATTCTACAACCTAATTTAGAATTTAACAATGAATTTACCGAAAAAGCACTACAAGAAAAATTAAACAAAATATCTTTCACAAAAGGGAAAATAGCCAAAGGAAAACTTTTAATTTCTAAAGGCAACATTATTGATGATAACAAATACAAAGTTTTAAACTCGCTTAAAAATGAATATAAAAACCAACATTTAAGCAATGCTAATTTTTATTGGGTATTATTTGGCTATACGTTATTAGTAGCATTAACACTTATGATGTTGCTTCTTTTTCTAAAAAAATACAGACCTGATATTTATGAAAATAACAACAAAATATTTTTTATCTTTTTTAATATTTTGTTAATGGTAGTAATGGTTACGTTTACTGTTAAGTTTAAACCTAACTTCTTGTACGCAACACCTTTAATTATTTTACCAATTGTAATTAAAGCTTTTTTTGATGCACGATTAGGCTTATTTACACATGTTTTAACCGTTTTATTACTCGGTTTTATTGTACCAAATAGCTTTGAATTTATTTTCTTACAAATTATTGCCGGAATGGTAACTATTTTAACTATATCGGAATTATATAAAAGAGCAACATTATTCATATCAATAGCACAAATAACATTTGTATATATGATAGCTTATTTTGCTTTTCATATCATACAAGAAGGAACTGCTCAAAACATAAAAGGAATATACTTTATTTTATTTTTGCTTAACGGAGTTTTGGCCTTACTTGCCCAATATTTAATATGGATTTATGAAAAAGTTTTCGGATTAGTATCAGACGTTTCATTACTCGAATTATCGAATACCAATTCAAAATTGCTTCGTGAATTAAATGAAAAAGCTCCGGGAACTTTTCAACATTCTATGCAAGTTGCTAATATAGCTGAAGCTTCGGCAAATGAAATAGGAGCCAACGCCATGCTTGTAAGAACCGGAGCGTTGTATCATGATATTGGTAAAATGCTACATCCTATGTTTTTTACTGAAAATCAGAGTACAAATGTTAATATACACAACGAATTATCGCCTAAAGATAGCGCAAAAATCATAATTGATCACGTTATAAAAGGAGTAGAGCTTGCTAAAAAACATGGATTGCCGGATCGTATTATTGATTTTATTCGTACACATCATGGTACGAGTTTGGTTTATTATTTTTATAAAAAGCAACAAGAATTAACACCTGATTCGGTTAATCCGGAAGATTTTAGATATCCCGGACCAATTCCGTTTTCAAAAGAAACTGCTATTTTAATGATGAGT
>JALSLI010000049.1 GCA_026988395.1 Flavobacteriaceae bacterium
ACCGGATAACTGTGGAAAAACATATTGATTGTGATTAAAAATATAGTTTCCGTATGAATTATGTGCATCAAAAAAAGCAATAACCTCAAACCAATTATTTACTTGGTTTTTATAAGTATTTATCCATTTTTCTATTCTATAAGTTTGTTTGATGTCCCAAAGAGCAAAACCGTTTCCTAAAAGTGCAAACAAAATATTGTTTCGCTGATCCAAAGCATCGATGTATTTGGCTAATTCTTTTAAAATATTCGAAGCTTTTTTAGAATTGTGTTTAATTTCTTCCTGTTTTTTTTGCAGTAAATCCGAGCTAAACATTTCAGTCTCTTTTAGTTGCAATAACTTAAAATATTGCTTAAAAGTATCACCTGCTTTGCTTATCTGCGAAGATAAGAGCTGTATTTTTTTTACGTATTTTCCGCTTATTAACAAACCTAAAACAAGCCAAATAATTGTAATTTTAAACGGTAAAACCTGAAAATAGTTTAAACCGAATAACAGCACCGATACACCTAAAAAAAGTGATGGAAGATAGTGCATGATTTTTGGTAAAAAAGATTCGTGATTTTGTATAAAATGAACTATTTCATCGGAATTTGTTTCGGTATTCACCAAACTTGCCGTGGCACTAAATTGCTGACGCCATTTTACCTTATTTGCCAATTCACGATTTGCCTGTTGCTTATTTAAAATACCGGAAATAGCATTTTCGGTAAGATGCTTTGCAAGATATTGCATTCCGGATTTTGTAGCTGTACGGTTAAGTTGTTGAAAAAAGGATTTTTTACCAAACAAATCAATGTCATTACTAAATTCGTGTCGTGTGTCATTAAACTCTTCACCTAAAGGCAAATTAGAAAAATCACCATTTAAAACCTGTAATTCTGTTTTATTTATATTAATCAAAGCTTTGATTTTTTGTTTTTTATGTTGCAAATTGGTGTATTTGGAAACTAAAAACAAAAAAATAGCAATACCGATAATGGATGCTAAAATAAGTGATTTACTAGTGCCAAAAAAATAATAAACAGAAAATGCTGTTGCTAAAAAAACTATTAATCGTAAAATACCGATTATTAATAATTGTCTATTAACTTGTTTTAATTTTTGGTTAAAAATCTGTAATTGTTGCGTATAAAAATTTTCGGATTCTTTCATTTGATTTATTTTAGATTCTTCCTCCCTATCAGTCGTCTGAATGACAGACTAAGAATCTTATTTAATATTCATAATTATATATTATCCATTACCGTTTTAAAATTGTTCTCCTTAGAGGTTTCAAGATCTGAATAACATAAATAAAAATCATACATTTCTGATTCTCTTTTCTAAATCGTTATGTTTACAACATTTCCTTCGTTATTACGTACATTAAAGACACTGCCATCTTCAAAAATTAAATATTGTCCTTTTATTCCTTTTAAAGCTCCTTCGATAAAGGGTGTTTTAGACAAATTTAGACTTTTAACTTTTACCGGATACTGTAAAACCGGGAAATCCATTGTATAAACATCGGTATTTTGCAATAAGAAAAAATCTTGGGTTTCTTTGGGTAAAAATGCTTTTAAACGATGCATTTCTTGTATTAAATCTACTTGTAAAACTTCATTTTTAAGCATTTTTTGCCAACTCGTTTTATCGGATACATATTGTTTTAAGCCAACTTCGGCAACTCCGGCAAGATACCGATTAGGCGTTTGGAGCATTGCAATTGCTTGGCTCGCACCTTGATCAATCCAACGTGTAGGAATTTGTGTTTTACGCGTAACACCAACTTTTAAATTGCTCGAACTTGCAAGATAGACAATATGAGGTTGTAATTGTACGCTTTTTTCATAATCTAAATCGCGATCTTCTATCTCTAAATGTGCTTTACTTAGCTCAGGTTTCATAATCCAATCGCCAACTTGCGATGAAGTTATAAAGCAATCGTAGCAATGCCCTTGACGAAATATTTTTTTATCTTTTTTACAGCTTAAACATTGGTATTTATCAAATTCAATTGTAATTTTTTTATCCAGCAAACTATTCATATTTAGATAATCGGTTTCGGTTTCTAAATAATATTGAATTGGTGTACCAAATTCGGTTATCATTTTTTTTAAAGTTGCTGTGTATTGCATATAAAAGTAAGATTGATTATTTCGGGCGTTTATGTTATTTTTGAAATTCTTTCACCTTATAGATCATTTGAATAACAAATCATATTGAACTTAGATTTTAATTATCAAAGAAAATCTTATGCTTCTATTCTTTTCCATCAACATAGTCTTGCAAGTATGAAAAACGCTTGGTTAATTTTCCGTTTTGTGTCATTCTTGCACGTTCTAAAACACCGTCCTTATCGTTATTAAAGAAAGCCGGAATTACATATTTGGCAAACATTTCACCAAATCCAACCGAGGCATCGTTTGGCAATTCGCAAGGCAAATTATCTACTGCCATAACAGCAATGGCATTTTCATTTTTAAAATCAGTTTCCGTTTCAGTTAACGGATCGTAACCGTAGATTGGATCTACTATGGTTGAAGGTCTTATGGTACAAGCAACCGGACCGTCTATATCACAACTCACATCGGCAACAACTTTTATTTTAAAATGCGGTTTTTTGGCTTCTTCACGAGTAAAAATATACGGAGATCCAACACCGTAAAAATGTCCGGAAATATAAAAATCGGCTACTTTGGCATACTCAAAAAACGTGCTTTTATACTCTTGTGGATGGTTATAAAAATCGTATTTATCTAAATTTTTACCATCTTTTCTAGTATTATAATCCAAAACATCTAATTGTGTATAAACCGTTTCATTATAATTTTGAGTTTTAAAATCTTCCGGTGAGACTTCGGTTAAACCCATACCGTCTAACATTTCTTTTGCTCCGTTGCTAACGCGTCCTTTTCCGGTTAAAACAATTTTAATATTTGGTAATTTGTCTTTTATAGCAATTAATTCGTTAATTAAATCTTGTTGACTATCCAAATTTTCTGCCTTTGGCAAATTAAATAAATCATATTTTAATCCATAAGTTCTAAATCCGTTATAGGCACCAACGATTCCGGCATAACGACCAAAAGCAACTACACGACGATTTTTTTTATCTACAATACTTTCATGATCGTACATTTCGATGTTTTTATCGAGCATTGCACGTAACAATTCTCTATTGTACGGTTGTTTTTTTATGGTATGCGAAAAGTAAAAATATTTTTTATTTGGTATCAAAGCCTCAATAGGAACCTCTTTTACGCCAAGCATCACATCG
>JALSLI010000050.1 GCA_026988395.1 Flavobacteriaceae bacterium
GGAATATTTTTTGTTTAACACCTCAAATATACTGATTTTTAGGATTTTACCCTAAAAAATTATGCTACATTTTTAGAAAATATTTGATGAAAGGTATTGATTTTATTGGGTGCGAAACTTTAGAAATATAAAATTAGAAGAAGGCATTGGTCTTTGGGAGGCACAAGGAATAGATGACAGATTAACAAAAAAGGAATGCGAAAAATTACGAGAAAAAGACGAAAAAAACGATTGGTATAACATACCTGTTTTAGATTTGTACAAATGCAGTTCGTCCTTATCTTTTTTTGATGCCAAAGGGACGCGGTTTCATTTACCACAATTAATGCTTTATCATTTAGATGTTTTTGAAGAGGAAGAACTCGCTTTAAATAAAAAAGGAAAATTAAAAGGTTATGGCTGTCCTGATATTGTTTTTGATTTATCCTATAAAATAGAAACACCAAATCAGTTAAAAAGATTTTCGGCTTTAAATATTGAGCAAATTCAATGTGTGCTTCATTTCTTAGAATACCAATTAGATGAAGAAAACACGACAGAACTTCGTAAAACCATAGTCGCTTGGAAAATCATAAAACAAAAGAAATTAAACTAAACACAATGAAATATTTAATTTGGGTAATGCAAAAAGATGAAACCGAAAAAATGTTTTCGGCACCTGTCAGCACAATAGATAGCGATTATTTTAAAAGAGAAGTATTGCCTTCTTTAACACCTATAAGTCACGATTTTTATTGCAAAAGTTTTGCTGCTATTTTACAAACTTTGGCAAGATGGAGTTATATTCTGCACCAAGAAAAATTGTATTGGTGTATTGAATGGGCTCCCGGTTTTATTGTTTTGGAGTTTCAAGCCGATGGAACCATTCAAGGAGTTGCTTTGCGTTCTCCAATTCCAACTTTTGGTGGTAGAACGCCACTACCTGCCGATTTAGAAAATGAATTTGATGATGAATTATACGAAAACCACCAATACAATCTCATTTTTGATGCTTGGGACGCTCAATTTGACGAGCAAACAAGAGATTGGGAAAATTTTCAACCGATAAGCAAAGAAGCTAGAGAGCAATATGATAAATGTATTGTAAATATAGATAATTTGGCTCCTAAAGTGGAAGAACTATGCCAACAAGACACCAAAAATTTTACGAAAAAATGTTTTGACCGTATCGCTAAATGGGCAGGAGAGGGCAAAAGAACGGTGATGAATTGTGAGATACCTCCTTATTGCTGAATTTATCCCTGTTTTCAGTGAAATAAATTTCATTATAAACCGTATATAGTAGAAGTCATATTAAATACTAAATTTGTAAAAATTAAACAATGAAAAAGTCCTTAAAAAATATCATAATTATAAACCTTATCTTTCTACTATTGATAAGTTACTTTTATATATTAAAATACTTTCCAAACAGTTTGCATTTTTCAGGTACTTCTTACCGAAGTGTTGGTGGAGACGGATTGACAAAAGGACTATTTCCGGAACTATTACGCTACGCCTTAAGTTTTGGGTTTTATATACTTAACGGTTTTCTTTTAATCAACTATTTCCGTAAAAAGAATAAAAAAGGAATGATAATGAGTTTGTCTTTTATCTTTTTATTTGTTGCCATACAAATTGGTTTTAACAAAGCCAAAGCACATCAAATTGAACAGCGAGATGCACATCGTTATACTTGGGTTAAAACAGCAAAGGCAATTCCTTTTACCTCAGATAATTTAAAAATAAGTTTTACTTACGTGGATAAAATGCCCGTAAATAAAAAGGTTAGTGTAGCGGAAAATAATCAGATAATAAGTGTTTATACCGAAGGAAATAAAGGCAGAGCCGACAAAATAATACGCTTAAAAAAAGATGCTAATTTGTCTTTAAAAGAGCAACTTATCCAAAAAAATAAAGCAAACAATACTGCCTTTTACGAAGTAAATAATTCTAATTTTAAAAATAAAGAATTAACTATTTTGGAAATGCCACATTTTAACGAAGCCGTTTTAAAAACACAAACTAATTTAAGTTTTGATGATTTAAACATATCTAATTATCGAGAAATTGAAAACGTGTATTTTATTTATAATTCTAAATATCCAACACGTTACTACGCACTTATTTTAAGAATTGGCAATCAAAGACCCACAGCCGAACCACGATTAGAAACTTACACTTCACTTGATGGTAATTCGCATTATATTATATTAGATAAATGGTATAACAGTATAGAAATTTTAAAAAAATGATACTCAAAAACATAATTTAAAGAATTATTATGAAACATATATACTTATTTAGCTTAATGATACTTATATTTTTTGTTTCGTGTTCCAAAACACAACAGGTTATCTCATATCTTCCGGTTAAACAAACTATCGATACTTATGATTTAGATGGTAATGAAATGATGCTCATCAAAAATATAAAAATGAGCCCTAAAAAGTTTATCAATACCGCTACTAATGATACCGTTAATATTTTACATCATCTTGATAAAACAGGCTTTCACTTTTACAATGCAGTTGCTTTTTCAGACGAAAAAAAGGGAGTTATTGTTGGTGGTTCAGGGTTGAGAATACGAACAACAAAAGATGGTGGTTTGCACTGGCAAGAAAACAGGTTTTTAAAATTTGCCAATACGTTTCATTCGGTTGCTGTAAAAAGTGACACCATTTTTGCAGTAGGCGAAAACAAAAATATTTATAGAAGTACTAATTTTGGAAAACAATGGGAAGTTTATGATACAGATATATTACTAAACCAATATCTAAATGCCAAAGCAACTAAAATAGTAAGAAATTATAATCCACGTTATTACAAAATAAAATTTTACAAGCAAACGGGAATTGTAGTAGGCGATTATGATAAAACAAAAAAAGTAAAACCCATATTATTAAAAACCTCTGATGCTGGTAAAACTTGGCAAATACAAAAACCAACAGGTGTTTTAGCTTCAGAAACAGGAATTTCAAATGTAGCAATAATCTCAGAAAAAATACTGTATATAGTAACCTTTAAAGGAAATTGTTATAAAAGTATAGATGGTGGTAGTACTTGGAATTTACAGTATAGCAATGTAAAAACACCATTAAACACTGTTCAATTTATAAATGAAAACCAAGGTTTTATTGCAGGAATAAATACTACATTACTTTATACAAATGATGGAGGTGAAAAATGGATATCCATACCTTTAAAATTAAACAAACACCTCAATATTACTAATATTCAATTTATAAATAATAA
>JALSLI010000051.1 GCA_026988395.1 Flavobacteriaceae bacterium
TAAGGTTGTATACCACAAAATAAAGAGAGAAAATAAGAAAAAATCTCAAAAATTTATAAAAAAATCTCAAAAATTAAAAATAATTTAGAAGTTGATTATTTTGCAACGGTCTTACTATTTAATTAGAATATAAAAAATTATTATGCAAATAATTAACAATTTAATAAACTAAAAAAGAGGAAGCTTTTTTACCTCCTCTTTTTATATCTTAATACCTAAATCTGAATCAATCTACTAAAACCCATTCGCCTTTTTCAATAAGCGGAATAGCTTGTTTGTATTTCACTTCTTTGCTTTCTCCACTCATAATATTTTTAATGGTTACTCTTTCGTTTCTACCGATTTTTCTTTCGGTTCTAACAATGGTTTCCGTCTTTTGTGGTTGTTGTTCTTGATTGGTTTGTGCACTTTCATTAGGATGATTAAATTCGGCTTTCGAAAGTTTTACTTTTTCTCGCTTAGGTTCTCTTGCTTCACTAACTTGGTTAGGATTTTGATTTGGCAATGCTCCTTTTAATAAGAATGAAAGTACTTCTTTATTAATTTTATCTAATAATTGTTTAAACAATTCATAAGACTCAAATTTATAAATTAACAATGGATCTTTTTGCTCATAAGTTGCATTTTGAACCGAAGTTTTTAAATCATCCATTTTACGTAAATGCTCTTTCCATGCTTCGTCAATAATCGATAAAGTTACATTTTTTTCAAAATCATCAATTAAAACTTTCCCTTCTGTTTCGTAAGCTTCCTTTAAATTAGTAACTACTTGAATGGTTTTTTGTCCGTCGGTAAACGGAACCACAATTCGTTCATAACGATCACCTTCATTTTCATAAACACCTTTAATTACCGGAAATGCAGCTGCAGCATTACGCTCAATTTTATCTTTATAATGAGCATAAACTTTTTTAAATAACTCATCCGTTAAGGTTTGTGTATCTTTGGATTTGAATTCTTCTTCCGTAAACGGAGATGCCATTGTAGAGAACAAAATTAAATCTTGTTCAAACTTCTTAAAGTCGTTTGTTGCTTTAGCCTCTTCAACTAAGGAAGCGACTGTATCGTAAATCATATTTACAATATCTACTTGCAAACGATCGCCGTATAATGCGTGACGACGACGTTTATAGATTACCTCACGTTGGGCATTCATCACATCATCGTATTCTAACAAACGTTTACGAATACCAAAGTTGTTTTCTTCTACTTTTTTCTGAGCACGTTCAATAGATTTGGAAATCATAGAATGCTGAATTACTTCGCCTTCTTTTAATCCCATTCTATCCATCATTTTTGCAATTCGTTCACTACCGAACAAACGCATTAAATTATCTTCTAACGATACATAAAATTGTGATGTTCCGGGATCACCTTGACGACCTGCACGACCTCTAAGCTGTCTGTCAACTCGACGCGAATCGTGTCTTTCGGTACCAATAATAGCTAAACCTCCGGCTTTTTTCACCTCATCTGATAGTTTAATATCGGTACCACGACCTGCCATATTTGTTGCTATGGTTACAACTCCGGGATTTCCGGCTTGAGCAACTATATCTGCTTCTCTTTGATGTAATTTTGCATTTAACACGTTGTGGTTAATTTTACGCATACTTAACATTCGTGAAAGTAATTCGGATATTTCAACAGAAGTTGTACCAACTAAAACAGGTCTTTTTTGTTGTACTAATCGTACAATTTCATCGATTACAGCATTGTATTTTTCGCGTGCTGTTTTGTAAATTAAATCCTCTCTATCTTTTCTTGCTAATGGTCTGTTTGTAGGGATTTCCACAACGTCTAATTTATAGATTTCCCATAACTCACCTGCTTCTGTTATTGCAGTTCCGGTCATACCGGAGAGTTTACGATACATTCTAAAATAATTTTGCAATGTAATTGTTGCAAAAGTTTGCGTTGCATCTTCAATTTTAACATTTTCCTTTGCTTCTAATGCTTGGTGTAATCCGTCTGAAAAACGACGACCGTCCATTATACGACCGGTTTGTTCATCAACAATTTTCACTTTGTCATCCATTACCACATACTCTACATCTTTTTCAAACAAAGTATAAGCTTTAAGTAATTGGTTTAAAGTATGGATACGTTCACTCTTAATACCAAATTCTTTAAAAAGTTCTTCTTTCTTTTTTGTTTTTTCTTCTTCTGATAAATCAGATTTTTCAATGTCGTTTAATGCAATACTAATATCCGGTAGTACGAAAAAATTTGGATCGTTATTTTTATTTGCTAAATAATCCAATCCTTTATCGGTTAAATTAATTTGATTGTTTTTTTCATCAATCGTAAAATACAGCTCTTTATCAATTTTAGGCATCTCACGATTGTTATCTTGCATATAAAACTTTTCGGTTTTTTGTAACAATTGCTTAATTCCTTCTTTACTCAAATACTTAATTAATGCTTTATTTTTTGGCAAACCTCTATATGAACGATACAATTTGAAAGCTCCTTCTTTTAAACTTTCTTTGGTTCCTTCTTCGATTTGTTTTTTAGCTTCGGATAATAATCCGGTAAGGTATTTTCTTTGCAAACCTACCAATTCACTTACAATAGGTTTAAGTTCATCAAACTCGTGTACATCTCCTTTTGGTACAGCTCCGGAAATAATTAATGGTGTTCTGGCATCATCAATCAAAACGGAATCCACCTCATCGATAATAGCATAATTATGAGGTCTTTGTACTAAATCGTTTGGCGAATGTGCCATATTATCACGTAAATAATCAAAACCGAATTCGTTATTTGTACCATAAGTAATATCGGAATTGTATGCTTTTTTACGAGCATCGGAATTAGGTTGATGCAAGTCGATACAATCAATTGAAAGTCCGTGAAACTGAAATAAAGGAGCCATCCAAGCCATATCTCTTTTTGCCAAATAGTCGTTTACGGTTACTACGTGAACACCGTTTCCGGTAAGTGCATTTAAGTAAATTGGCAAAGTCGCTACCAAGGTTTTTCCTTCACCTGTCATCATTTCTGCAACTTTACCTTGGTGCAATACAGAACCACCAATAAGTTGCACATCGTAATGAATCATATCCCAAACAATTGGTTTCCCTGCAGCATCCCAAGTGTTTTTCCAGATTGCTTTATCTTCACCTTCTAAAACTACGTAATCATGTTCTGCACTAAGTTCTCTATCAAAAGGAGTTGCAGTTACTTCCATTTCAGGATTGTGCACAAAACGCTTTGCGGTTTCTTTTACTACTGCAAAAGCTTCTGCTTGAATTTCATTTAAAACATCTTCCGAAGCTTTATAAGATTCATCTTGTAATTGATCAATTTCCTTATAAATTTCTTCTTTACGATCTACGTTTGCCGATTTAGATTCTTCTTTTAACGCTTCTATTTTATCTTGAAAAGGTTTTATTGCTTGTTGAATTTTTTGTTTAAACTCAACTGTTTTGTTACGCAATTCATCTAAAGACATCTGACTCAGTTGTGATTCAAATGCTTTTACTTTATCAACTATAGGTTGTAATTTTTGTAAATCTTTTTTCTTTTTATCTCCTACAAATACTTTTAGGACTGAATTTATAAAACTCATTATTCTTTAATTTTTAGGGTTCAAATTTAAGCAAAAAAAAAGCCGATAACGGCTTTAATTTATATATTTTTTTGTTAATTTTATTAATATTCATCTTCATTCCAGAGAAAATCTTCTTCTGTAGGATAATCCGGCCAAATATCTTGAATTACTTCATAGATTTCGCCTTCATCTTCTAAAGCTTGTAAGTTTTCTACAACTTCTAATGGAGCACCTGTACGAATCGCATAATCTACCAGTTCATCTTTTGTTGCCGGCCAAGGTGCATCACTTAAATAAGATGCTAATTCTAAGGTCCAATACATAATTTTTAATCGTTTTAATTTTTGCAAAAGTAATTTTTTATTTGATATAAGCAAATTTTTGCAAGATTTTTTTTAAAGAACTTTTTTATTACTTGAAAATCAACTTTATATTCCTTGTTTTAAGCGTATTTTTTACAGTCTAGGTCGCCAAGGAATTTCAGTTGCTTTGTTATCCTTTGTCAATTTTCGTGCCAAGACAAAAAGGTAATCAGACAAACGGTTTAAATATTTTAAAACAACTTCATCTATATCTTCATTTTCTGCAATTGCCACACAAATACGCTCTGCTCTACGACAAACACATCTTGCTATATGACAAAAAGACACAGTTGTATGACCTCCGGGAAGTATAAAATTTTTCATTTCCGGAAGATCTTCATTCATTATATCTATTTCTTCCTCCAAAAATTTAACATCAGCATCAGTTACTTTAGGAATATTTAAACGGTCTTTACCGTTTTTTAATTTTTCTTTGTCTTTAGGCGTTGCCAGCATTGCTCCTAAAGTAAACAATTCATTTTGAATTTTTATGAGCATTTTAACATCGTGTTCGGCTATTTTCTGGTCTCTGATTAATCCGATATGCGAATTTAATTCGTCAATTGTACCATAAGCTTCAATTCTACCGCTGTATTTTGGTACTCTTGTGCCTCCAAAAAGAGAAGTTAATCCTTTATCGCCTGTTTTAGTATATATTTTCATAATCAAGAATTATTTTGATGTGTATTTTTAATAGAGTCTGTTAACAGTTTATAAATTTCTTGCTGTTTTGGTTGCAACAATTTTAAATGTTCTTCAATCGTTTTTTGATCATTTCTAATTGCAGGACCGGTTTGAGCGTTTACCGGAGATGTTTTTTTAATCTTATTGGCTGTTTCGATAATTAGAGGTTTTAAAATGGAAAAAGGAACGTCTTTTTCAACACAAATCGTTTCCGCAATAGCGTATAAATGATTTACAAAATTATTAACAAAAACAGCCGCTACATGTAATTTTTTTCGTTGTTCCGAATCAATTTTATATACTTTTTTAGAAATCGTCTTTGCTATTTTTTTTAATATTTTTAAATCCTTTTTGGAATTTGCTTCAATACAAAACGGCACTTTTTTAAAAGATATTTTTTTATTTTTACTGATAGTTTGTAGCGGATAAAATACACCTTTTCTTTTAAAAGGAAGAACATCCATAGCAACAGCTCCTGATGTATGAACAAGTAATGCATTTTTCTGTAGAAGCTTCTTTGCAAAATCGGCAATAGCATCATCTGAAATTACTATAATATAGACATCTGCCTCTTTTAATTTACTTAAATTTGTAACTATATCAATTTTCTTCTTAGTAAAAAAAGAATTGGCACTACTGCGACAATAGACTTGAACCAAATCTACTTTTTTCGATTTAAAAAACGCTTTACTTAATTGCGTCCCTACGTTACCGCATCCTAAAATTACGACTTTAATCATACAACAAATTTAATGTATTTTTAGGGTCTTTAACCGCAAAAATTCATGAAATTAGCTTTGTTTAGTTGTAAAATTTTAGAGTCCGAAGGAATACCTTAGTATTTTGAAGGCTCTGAAGTGAAGCAGATGAATAAAGATAATTTTCAAAGCCCTCATGTTTGAGCTTAAGGAAAATACGAAATTTATGATTTAATTGACTGATTTTATTTATTTTATATAACAGAAATTGTGGTGAATTTTGCGGGTTAAAATAAAAATAGCTGCAAATATAAAATTTGCAGCTATTTTAAATCTGTTTTAATTATTCTATTTAAGGTTATTCCATATTAGGAGCACCACTTAAAATTTCGTCATTTGCCAAATCTTTAAAAGTTTCGAAATTTTTATGAAATTCTTTTGCTAAAACCTTCGCTTTTTCGGTATATGCTTTTTTATCAGCCCAAGTATCTATTGGATTTAACACTTCGGAAGGTACATTTTCACAAGAAGTAGGCATTGCCAATTTAAAAATAGGATGTTCAATATAATCTACATCATTTAATTTTCCGGCAAGTGCGGCGTTAATCATTGCACGTGTGTATTTTAATTTCATTCTGTTACCAACTCCGTAAGGACCACCTGTCCAACCAGTATTTACTAACCAAACATTTACGCCTGCCTTTTTCATTTTTTCGGAAAGCATTTCTGCATATTTCGTAGGATGCAACGGCATAAAAGGAGCTCCGAAACAAGCTGAAAAAGATGGTTGCGGTTCATTTACACCTTCTTCGGTACCTGCTACTTTTGCTGTATATCCTGATATAAAATGATATGCGGCTTGTGCGGGAGTCAATTTAGAAATTGGAGGTAAAACACCAAAGGCATCGGCAGTTAAAAATAAAATGTTTTTAGGATTTTCGCCAATAGACGGCACTTTTATATTTTCTATAAAATCAATTGGATAACTTACTCGCGTGTTTTGTGTAATAGATGTATCCGAGAAATCGACTTCATTAGTGCCTTCTTTAAAAATTACATTTTCTAACAACGCACCTTTTTTAATAGCACCGAATATTTCCGGTTCTTTTTCGGCAGACAAGTCGATTACTTTGGCATAACAGCCACCTTCTATGTTAAAAACTTTATTGTCCGGCGTCCAACCATGCTCATCATCACCAATTAATTTTCTGTTTTTATCGGCAGATAAGGTGGTTTTACCGGTACCTGACAATCCAAAAAATATGGCAGTATCTCCTTTTTCTCCTTCGTTAGCGGAACAATGCATTGGAAAAACTTTTTCAAAAACAGGAAGTGTAAAGTTTAAAGCAGAGAAAATTCCTTTTTTTACTTCTCCGGTATAACCGGAACCACCAATTAATACGGTTTTGCGTTTAAAACTTAAAATCGTAAAATTCCCTTGACGCGTGCCATCTTCGGCAGGATTTGCTTGAAAGAAAGGAGCTTGTAAGACGGTCCATTCCGGTGAAAAATTTTGTAATTCATCTTCAGTTGGTCTTAAAAACATATTATAAGCAAACAGGCTTACCCAAGGCAATTCAGTTACTACTCTAATATTTATTTGGTATCTTTTATCAGCCACGGCAAAAGCATCGCGAGCATAAAGTTCTTTTTCAGACAAATAAGCAACTACTTTATTGTAAAGTTTATCAAATTTATCTTCATCAAACGGTTGGTTGATGTTTCCGTCCCACCAAACACGATCTTTTGTTACATCATCCATAACAATAAAACGGTCTTTTGGCGACCTACCGGTAAATTTTCCAGTATTTACAGCTAAAGCACCTGTGTTTGTAAGTTTTCCTAAGTTTTGTTTTAAGCAAATATCAACTAACTCTTCGGAAGATAAATTCCAGTGGATATTATTGCTATTGATTCCGTAAGAAGTTAAATCCTTGTTTCCTGTCTTACTATCCAATTTGGTTTGCATAATATAATTGTAATGTTGTTTTTTATAGAGGTCAAATTTAAGGTATATTCCGAAAACGTTATCGTTTTAAAAATATTTTATAAACTTTTGATTGTTAATAACTTTTTTTTTGAGAATATTTTATTGTTTTTTTGATTTTTTTGAGAATTGAACAGCCAGATAAAGCCATCCGATAATAAAGAACAAACCTCCTAGTGGCGTGATTGGACCAATAATTTTACCGGAAATAATCCCTGTAGAAAGTAAATAAAGAGAACCTGAAAAAAATAAAATTCCGATAAAGAAAAAAAGACTTATTCTGTTTTTTGTTTTTTCTGTAAATCCATTATACGAATTTACAAACAACAAAACTAAAACATGATACATTTGGTATTTTACACCGGTTTCAAACACTTTTAATTGCTCTAAACCTATTTTTGATTTTAATGTATGTGCTCCGAAAGCTCCTAAAACAACAGCTAAAAAACCTAAAACAGCTGCAATTGATAAATTTTTATGCATCTTTTTTTTTGCAAAAATAGGTATTTTATATGATATAAAGTGACGAAAAATAAAATCAAATTTGTATTTTTGAATCCTTTTTAAAGACTATTATGAGAAAAATATTAATAATCGGAGCAGGAAGATCTGCTTCTTCCTTGATAAAGTATTTATTAGATAAATCTGAAACTGAAAATCTATTTTTAATTATTGCAGATAAACATATTGAATCTGCCAAAAAACTTATCGGAAATCATCAAAATGCCAAAGCAATTACGCTGGATATTTTTGATGAAGAGCAACGAAAAAAAGCAATTAAAAATGCCGATATTGTAATCTCCATGCTTCCGGCAAGGTTTCATATTGAAGTTGCCAAAGATTGCCTTGCTTATAATAAAAATTTGGTTACAGCATCTTATGTTTCCAAAGAAATGGAAGCTCTAAATGACCAAGTAATAGCCAAAAATTTGGTTTTTATGAATGAAATCGGTTTAGATCCCGGAATTGACCATATGAGTGCCATGCAAATCATTGATCGCATACGTGATAACGGAGCTAAATTACTATTATTTGAATCGTTTACCGGAGGACTGGTAGCTCCGGAAAGTGATGATAACTTATGGAATTACAAGTTTACTTGGAATCCTAGAAATGTGGTTGTTGCCGGTCAAGGAAGTGCTGCAAAATTTATTCAAGAAGGAAAATATAAATACATCCCTTATCATAAATTATTTAGACGAACCGAGATTTTAAATTTAAACGAATATGGTAAATTTGAAGGATTGGCAAATCGAGATTCTTTAAAATATATGGAAGTTTACGGCTTACAAGATATCCTAACTCTATACAGAGGAACAATTAGAAAAGTTGGTTTTTCAAGAGCTTGGAATACTTTTGTGCAACTAGGAATGACAGATGATTCTTATACTATGGAAGATACCGAAAACATGAGTTATCGTGATTTTATAAATTCCTTTTTGCCTTATCGGCCATACGATTCGGTTGAATTAAAACTAAGACATTATCTTAAAATAGACCAAGATGACATTGTCTGGGAAAAATTATTGGAATTAGATTTATTTAATCCTAATAAAAAAATAGGCATAAAAAATGCAACACCTGCACAATGCCTCCAAAAAATATTAATGGATAAATGGACTTTAAAAGAACATGATAAAGATATGATTGTGATGATGCATAAATTTGGTTATGAATATGCCGGAGAAAAGCGTCAAATAAATTCTTATATGCGTATTTTAGGTGATGACCAAACTTATACAGCAATGGCTAAAACTGTTGGTCTGCCAGTTGCAATTGCAACTTTAAAAATATTAAACGGAGAGATTAAAACTCCGGGAGTGCAAAGACCGATTACCAAAGAGGTTTATGTACCTATTTTAAAAGAATTAGAAGAGTACGGTGTGGTTTTTAAAGAGGAAAAAGTACCATATTTTGGCTATAATCCGGAAAATGTGATGGGATAAATTCCATATTTTCGTTGTAGGTTGTTTTGCAGAGATGTAAGGATCGGTTTTAATCGTGTGGAAGTTAGAAATTATACAATCTCCACTTTCATTTTTCATTAATAATTTATAGTTCAAAACTCATCATTCAAAACACATAAATCTAATTTGCATTTTTCAAAATCATTTTAGCGATTTTACCGTTTCCGGCTAGCCATGCCATATTTTTATCTACAAATTTAATGGTGTAATAACCTTCGTTACTTACTTTTACCCAAGATTGTCCTTTGTCGTTAGAAAAATAAACTCCTTCGGTAGATACGGCAAAGATTTCTTTTCCTTGCGTATCCGGAACATATTGTACACAACTAATATATCCGGGAAGTTCACCATTTGCAACCAATTTCCATGTTTTTCCACCGTCATTTGTAATAGCTTTGTTATTGGTGTTTAAAGATTTATTCGTGTAATCACCTCCACAAATAATACCATTTAAAGTATCTGCAAAAGCAATAGAATAACCACCGGTAGATTCTTTTCCGTAAACCAAAGGCGTCTGAAAAACTTCCCAAGTTTGTCCTTTATCTTTTGTATGAAAAACCCTGCTTTGCATACCTCCGGAAATCAACCACGCTTGTTCACCTACAATGGCAATATTGGTGTTACTTGCCGCAAAAGCTGCTTCACCTTTTACTGTTTTTGGTAATTGTGAGCATGGTAATTTTTTCCAATGTTCTCCGCCATCTGCTGTACGTAATATAGACAAACAATATTCTGTTGGATCGCCCATGGCAATGCCGTTTTTTTCATCAAAAAAATTAATGGCATCGTAAAAAACTTTTTCGCCTTCTTCGGAGTAAACCAATTTCGGGTTTTTTAAGCCTTCCTTTTTATCCGTTGAAATTTGATATAACCTTGCAGGAGATGCAATACTTAATGCATATAATTTATCTTTGGAATGTGATATTGATCTAAAATCAGGTGATTCTTTGCCAAAAAACGTGTTTGGTGTAATCAAAAAATTCCCATTAGGGAAAAAAGCGTAAAGCATCCCTCCTTCTGCAGCAAAATAGGCTTTATTATCTACCAAATCAATTGCTCTGATACTGCTTAGTTTTTTTAAACCAAATTTTTTATGATCAAATTTTTGCAATTGTACTTTTTTAATAACTCTTGGTTGGTAAACCTGTTTGCTATCCTTTTTTTCTTTACAGGAAAGTTGTAATAAAATAAAAATAATTCCGACTATATATAAACTCTTGTACATGCAATAAAATTTGTAAATTTGCGTAAATGTAAGAAATAAATTGACAACAGAAAAAAAGATAAAAAAAGCACTGGTAATATCCGGTGGAGGAAGCAAAGGAGCTTTTGCCGGAGGAGTTGCTAAATACCTCATTCAAGAAAAAAAACAGGATTATGATATCATTGTAGGTACTTCAACCGGAAGTTTAATGGTAATACATCTTGCTCTTGAAAAAATTGATGAATTACAAAGAATTTATTCTTCTATTAAACAACGTTCCATCTTTAGTAATAATCCGTTTTTTATTAAAAAAGTACATGGTGTTAAAGTCATCGGAATTAAACATATTAATACATTATGGAATTTTTTAAACGGACGAAAAACCTTCGGCGAAAGCAAAAATTTACGAAAATTTATTCGTAAAGAAATCTCGAAATCCGATTTTTTAAAAGTAAAAAATTCCGATAAGGAAGTCATTGTTACGGTTTCTAATCTAACCGAAAACAAAGTGGAATACAAATCGATCAATGACTACGATTATGAGGATTATTGCGATTGGATTTGGGGTTCGTGTAATTATGTGCCTTTTATGAGTTTATTACAAAAAAATAATTGCGAATATGCAGATGGCGGTTTTGGTGATTTAGTGCCAATTAAAAAGGCAATTGCAAAAGGAGCAACGGAGATTGATGTGATTATTTTAGAAACTGAAACCGAACATTTAAGTAGAATGCCTTCTAAAAATCCGTTTTCTTTATTAATGAATGTGTTTGATTTTATGTTGGATCAAATTGAACAACAAAATGTACATATCGGTAAACTACAAGCAATTCATAAAAATGTAAAACTGAATTTGTATTATACGCCAACAGTTTTAACTACCAACTCTTTAATTTTTGATAAAAAATTAATGGCTAGATGGTGGGAAATGGGTTATAATTACGCCAAGAAAAAAGATTTGGTAGAAATGAATAAGGTGAAGTGAAAATTTTGAGATTTGTGATTTATTGGTTTTATATGTAGAAAAAAACCTGCTTGAGTACAAAAGTCTATTCTTTTTTACTCTTTACTGTAAATTAATTATGAGTAATACTTCATGATAAAGTAGCTATTATATTTTCAATTTCTTTTTCGGTTAAATCAAACCATTCACCTCTAATTCTGCTTTCAGAATATGTTTCGTGTAATGCTTTTTCAAAACTTTCTGCCATTTTTCTTACTGGGAATTTTTTTGATATTAGTAATTCTATAGTTGGTTTTTCACTTTGTAATGTTTTTTCCCTATACTTAGGTCTATTAGATATAACCTATCTTATAATAATTATTTGAAGTGTCTTTCATTAGATACACATAACAGATTTTATCTTTATAAATTTCAATTGTATCCTTTTTTCTTATTTCTGTTGGTTGATAATTTTCAATTTCAGTATTGAGTAACTTAATATAGTCCTTCGCAAATTTCTTAATTACAATATTTAAATTTGATTTCGATTTATAATTATTTACTTCTCCAAAATTACCACCTAATATTTCTATTTCGCCTTTTTTTAATACTATTTTCCATTTTTTTAAATTTTGATTTGCTAATAAATCCATTTCTTGATTTGTTAAAATGAATTTTATTTCTAAAATATTTTTTAATTTATTATTTTTTAAAGTAATTGGATTTTGGTATAGATTAAATATTATTTTCTTGTCATTTTCAAACAAAAAATATATTTTATCATTTTTAATTGGCCTAATCTGTTTTGGATTAAAATGAAAAATTATATAATCCCTATTATTCAAATAATTAAACGTAAAGAATAAATCAACTAAATGATTATCTGACTTAGAAATAATTCCTTGAAGTTTTTGTTCATATTTTGGATAAAGCGAACTAACTTCCTTCCATTTTATTATTTTTGATTTACTAAAATCATCCACAAAAATATTAGGAATATTTATATATTTTTTATTTTGCCTGATGATATCATCCTCTCTTATTGTAAATATTAAATATTTTTTATAATCTCTATATATATAATCTGGTTCTGAGAATTCAATATCAATAAAACCTTCTTTTTTTGCTCTTATCATTTTAACATTATCATTAGAATCTTCATATTGATAAATACTATCATTAATTTTAACATAATCTCCATCAGAAACGAACCATTTATAAACATCATTAATACCATAATGTTTATATTCTTTTTTTAAAGGTGAATTTTCATTCTCATATTCTCCTTCCTTGTGAATTATTGATAATTCGTCATTTTCAAATAATTTATCACCATGTTTTTTTATGTGTTCTAAATAACCAGATTTAGAAGAATAAATAGGTTCAAACTTTTGATTTGAAGATGTATATACATAACATAGTATATCTTCCTTATTTATCCATTCTCCATCTGCTTTATCATAATTTTTAAAATAAAATTGATCATCAAAATGTTTCAATTGATATTCGGGGACAAACTGCTTAATATGATTTATTTTATTAAAAACACCTAATTTCTTAAATTTTTCATTATTATTGAAATTTTCGACTGCTTTCTTAATATCTAAAAATTTATCATTATTTTGGGTATTTGTTAAATCCTCATTTTGATTTACAAATTGCAATTTTTCCTCCTTATATTTTTCTCTTTTAATTAATGGATTCATTATTAAATTAACAAATTTTATCCATAATCTTATTGAGATATATCCAATAAAAAATAAAAAAAACAATCCTAAAATAATTTCCATCTATAAGTATTTATTTGATATTACCTACAACTCAAAAACATATACAATTGACTACAATCCAATCAAAATAACAAACATATTACTCATAAGCAGGTAATTTTATTTTGTATTTCTTTTTTGTGGCATTGTTTAATTTATTTTCCCTTAGCCAAGGATTTAAAATTTTAAATTCTTTGTAGGTTAATCCGTATTTTTTAGCAAAAGTCGCCACATTTGTAATAACAGAATCTACCTCAACAGTATAGGTTGGTTTGTAATTATATAAATCGCTTCGATCAAACACAAATCCGTATTTATCAGGATGCGTTAAAATTTCTTTTGCAGCAATGATTCTAAAAACATATCTGGATGTTTCTTCACCTAACAATAAATCGTAATAATTAGTTGCTTGCTGTCTATCCATTTGTTTTAAAATTCCGTTTCTTCCTGCATTATACGATGCTGCTACCAAAGTCCAACTATTAAATTTTTTGTACGCCTCATTTAAGTAATCACATGCTACTTGGGTTGCTTTTTCTAAGTTAAAACGTTCATCTACATTGGCATTTATTTCTAAACCGTGTTCTCTTCCGGTTACTTTCATAATTTGCCAAAATCCTTTTGCTCCTGATGGCGAAGTTGCATTGGTTAAACCGCTTTCAATTAAAGCCAAATATTTAAAATCATTTGGAATGCCGTTCTTTTTTAAAATTGGTTCGATAACCGGAAAATATTTATTGGCTCTTTTAATGTACAATAAAGCATTGGATTGCCAATAGGTATTTACCAATAACTCTCTGTCCATTCGTTCTAATACGTCTTGTTTTTCAATTGGCACTCTTTCGCCTGCAAAGGAAATATTTTTAGGAATTTTTACTGCTTTAATTTCGTAATTATCGGCAACATTTTTATCGGTTTCTAATGAAATATGAATTGGTGTGGTTTGTTGTTCTTTTTTTTCGTCTCGTGCTTTTATAAAGAATCCACTGATTAATATTAATAATGCTAAACCGCTATATTTTGTTATTTTTTTCATATTTTCTTATTAAAAAGGACTTTTAAAAGATTTGAAATCGATTCCGTTAAGGTCTTTATCCGAAATAATTAAATTTTCTGTTTTCCAATTAATATTTAAGGTTTCATCCATTGGATTCATAGAAATCTCACTAGACGCATCGTAAACATTTGAACATTTGTAGGTAAAGATAGTGCCTTTTTTTAAACTAACAAAACCGTGAGCAAAACCTTTTGGTATAAACAACTGTTTTTTATTCTTTTCCGATAATTTTATTGCAAAATGCTTGCCATAAGTTGGTTGGTCTTTTCGTAAATCTACAATCACGTCTAAAACTGCTCCTTTTGGTACAGAAACCAGCTTATCTTGGGCAAAAGGCGGATTTTGAAAATGCAATCCGCGTAACACATTTTTTTTAGATTTGGAAAGATTATCTTGTACAAAATCTGTATTTAAAAAAGAATAGACTTCCTTTTTATAAGTTTCCATAAAATAACCTCTTTTATCTTTAAAAACTTTGGGGTTTATGATGTAAACTCCTTTAAAGTCCGTTTTTATAATCTGCATTTTATCTTGATTTTTTATCAAAAATAAGAACTTCTTGCAAGATTTGACTAATTTTTTTGGCTTTGTTTAAAATCATAACGTGTGTGCCGTTTTTTACTACGATACAATCCTTAATATTTTCGATAGGAAAAATCACATCTTTATCACCGTGGATATGAATAACCTCAGAATAATCTTGAGTTTGTTTCCAATGCAATACATTGTAAATTGCCCATTGCAGATAAGTTTTATCACGTACAGAAAGGTATTTTTTGTACAATTCAGCTCTTTGTTTTGCAAATTTACCAAAAGCATATTTTGCGAAATGTTCGATATTTGTCAAAATAGAAATTGGTGTGAGTTTATATGCTTTCGTTTTTTTTACCATTTTTAACCGTGAAGGCAATTCTTTTTCGTGTTTAACGCTAGAAATAATAATTACTCGATTGGCTTTGTAGTATTTTTTCATTTCTTGTACAATAATTCCACCGAAAGAAACGCCAACAAGCACTGCATTTTTGTGCTTTATTTCTTTTACTAAATTTTGTACGTAGCTTTCTAAACTTTGTTTTTTAGAATCCGGCATTTTCCATTCTAAAAAGTGCATTTCAAACTTATCTTCAGGTAATTTAATATAATCGAAAATTGCTTTATCTGCTGCCAGTCCGGGCATAAAATAAATATGCTGTTTTTGATTCACTTTTTTATTTCAAATTTAGATATCTTATTTGGTATTGTGCATAAAAAAATGTGAATTCTTTGTTAAGAATTCACATTTTAAAGAATTTAAAAAGAAGTATCTATTATAAAGTTTTAGAGTAACTTCCATCTTTAGGTTGTAAATCTCCGGTAATGATTCTCACCAAATCTATGAGAGCCCAAATACCTAAACCTCCTAATGTTAATAACTGCACAATTCCTTGCCAAGTATAACCTAAATAAAATCTATGAATCCCTAAACCTCCTAGAAATACACACAACAATAATGCTGTTACTTGACTTTTACCTGAACTCATAATTGAAGATTTAGCTAATTCATACACACCTGATTTCGTTTCTTGTTTTTTTACAGTTTCAACAACTGTAGCCGTTTTAGAAACACTCTTTACCGGAAAAGCTGCATAAGTACTGAAAGAGAAGAAAAATAAAGCTAAAACTAATGTAATTGATAATTTTTTTTGCATAATATAATTTTTTTTTGATTAATATTGCCTCAAAAATACATTTTATGAATTTAATATCTAAATTATTTACTAGTTTTTTTTTATTTTTTTATATGACTAGTGTTAGTCAAGAAATATATCAAAACGATTATATCGGAAATCTAACTATATATGACACAATCCAACTGTCTTATAGGATAGAATTTAATATTGATAAACAAAAAATAATCGGTTTTTCATATACTGATATCGGAGGAGCTGATGAAACAAAATCTAAAATCATCGGAACTTATGATAAAGTCACTAAAATAGTAACATTTAAAGAGAAAGAAATAACTTATACAAAATCAATATTTAATGAAAATGATTTTTGTTTTGTAAATGCCAAGGCTAAACTTAAAATAAAAAAAAATAAGTCGTTATTAACAGGTGATTTTACAGGAACATTATCAGATGGCTCAAAGTGTATTGATGGTAAATTTACCTTAATAAATATAAAAACTGCCAAAAATAAACTTAATCAATTAACTAAAAAGGTTAACAAAAGTAAATTTATTAGTAAGAAAGATAAAGAAAAGTTTAACAATACAAATTTATTAGAACAATTAAAACCTAGTATTCTCAATGAAAATGAAAACTTAACATTATTTTGGAAAACAAATTATGTGAAATTGGAAATATGGGATAATAAAAAGGAAGACAACGATAGAATCAGTGTAAATATAAACGGTAAAGATATTTTAGTAAATTATATCTTGAAAAATAAAAAGAAATATTTAAAGGTAGCTTTAAATAAAGGTAAAAATATAATAAAGATTTATGCTAACAATGAAGGTTATGCTCCTCCAAATACGGCCACAATAAACTTAGTCAATGAATATAAAGTAGTCAATTTGACAACAAGTCTAAAAGCCTTTAAAACTACCACAATAACACTAATAAAGAGATAACTAAGTAAGGTTGTTTTTGATTCACTTTTTTATTTCAAATTTAGATATCTTATTTGGTATTGAGCATAAAAAAATGTGAATTCTTTGTTAAGAATTCACATTTTAAAAAATTAACTTTAAAAAAATCGCTTTATTATTTCACCACAAATTTCTCTAAAGATTCACCTTTATTTGTTTTTATCTTAATGAAATAGATACCCGAATTTAATTTTAAATTCTTGATATTAAGTTCAATTTTAGCAGATTTATAACTAATTTCTTTAATTACTTCGCCACGCAAACCTATTAATTGAATTTGATTAATTTCTTCACCCTTTGCATCAACAACTAAAATATCGCTAACAGGATTTGGATATACTTCTATATTCAAATCTGTTGGAATGGTTTCTTTTGCTTTAAATTCTTTTGCTACCACCTGTTGCATTGATATGTCTTGTTTTACATAAAATGTATTTACTATATTTCTGGATAACAGAACATCACCATTTTTAGAAACAGCTTCTACTCGTAAAGAATACGTACTTCCCGGATTTAAACCGGTAAAGGCAAGATGATACATTCCTTTTTTAGCTGATGGCTTAAAATAAAAAGTTTTGATTTCTACATTTTCAAGACGAATATAAGCCTCTTGTGATTGTGCTACCTTAGATAAATAAGCCATTACCTTTACATTATTAAAATCAATTTTATTGTCTTTATTTGCAATACCTACTTCCATTGTTTCTCCGTTATATCCATTTTCTTCATTAAAATTAAGATTTAATGCAAAAGCTGTATTGCTTGTTTTATTATTTGCCAAAACCAAGAAAGAATTCTCATTCGTAGTCAATTGATATACACCTTTAGGTACATTGTTAAAATTCACCACTGACACCATAGCACCTGAAAATTTATCCTTAACCGAATTCATCACATCTAGATTGTACTGTCTGTTTCCATTAGATAAAGTAATATAGTTTAATTGATTTTGAGCATAAATAAGCACTTCCATTTCGCTATTATTTTCTTCAACAATAAATTCAGAACTGCCGTTTTTTCCGAAATAAATATTTCCGTTACTTACCATAATGGAAGATTTTTCGGCTTTTACAGAAATTTTATCTATAGGTTTCTTATCCGATTCTGAAGATTGTCTTGAATATGGCGTATTATAAAGACCATTATGCAGATAAGGAGCTACTTCTCTTGAAAAGTGATTTTCACCATTTTCCCATAAAGAAGTGTGATTAGCATCACGCATTGTACGATAGTTGGAATCTCCTGCTCCGGAAGTTAAATTAGGATACGAATTTGTATTTACGTTTCTCTTTGCACGATATTCTGAGATAAATCCATCACTATTAGAGTGCCAGTTACGCCAACCGGAATTAAACCAATCCCACTCCCAATAAGCATCTAAATAAGCACCTACTGTATGATGAAAAGGACGACCTATGTAACAAAAATACCATAGGTTTTCGTAACATTCATCATCCGATTGATGTGCCCACCAACGAGTTGTATTATCTTCCGACATATTAATTCTATTATAGGAAGCTCCATTTGGATTGTTATAATTTGCAAAGGTAGAAGTGGAATTAATTCGCCAACCTCTCGCCCAGTTATGAAAAGAATTTACATTTCCGCTGGTTAATGACCAACCATTAGTGTACCACATAGTTGCCCATATCAAACCCGAAAAATAAGATAATGTTGCCCCTAAATCTGCTACACGTGCTCCTTGCACCGGAGAACTGAGAGTATAAACACCATCTACTTTTTCGTATCCAAAACTTGGTAAATTGTAACTCACATACGGATTTTGACCATATAAAGCTCTTTCCGTATCCATTCCTCCTTTACTATGTGCAACAATACTTACTGTAGCAGCATTAAAATGAGAACGTACACGATCAATCATCTTTTTTAATAATTTACCATTTTCAATGGTAGAACCTAAAGGTTTTAATTGAACAAATGCAGCTTTTAAATGGTAATTTTTGACTTGATCAATATTTGCATCATAGGCACCGGATAGTTTACCGGTAATTCCATGTACAAAAATAACAGGTGTTTTAGCACTGTAATCTGAATATCCTGTGGGATATAAAATAGTTCCCGGATTATCAAAAGAAGTTGGTAATCCATAAGAAACATTATAGTTTCTCTCCATAATATTTTGTGCATTCAAAACAAATGAAAACACGCAAAATAATGTAAAAATTGTAATTTTTTTCATGTAAAATAAATTGTTTGGTTAGTATGCCAAAGATATAAAAATAAATTAAACTAAAATTACTGTGTTAAATCCCATACATTTGCACGCATTTTTAAATATAAAATAATGAAGAAACAAATTGCAATACTGGCTTTTTATATTACCGGTTGGAAATGGGATTATGACAATAAATTTACTTGTGATAAATCGGTTATGCTTGCTGCACCTCATACATCAAATTGGGATTTATTTTATGCCATGGCAACCTATTGGCGTTTTGGTGTAGATGCCAAATTTTTCATTAAAGATGTCTATACAAAAGGATTACATGGCTACTTTTTTAAAAAATTAGGAGCAATTGGTGTTAACCGAAAAAAAAATAATAATTTGGTTGATTATGCCATTGAACTATTTAAGCAAAAAGAAAAATTTGTGTTATTAGTCCCTGCCGAAGGAACACGTAAAAAAGTGGATAAATGGAAAAAAGGATTTTATCATATTGCAAAAGGAGCCAAAGTTCCGGTTGCTCTAGGTTTTTTAGATTATAAAAATAAAATCTCAGGTGTAGGTGGATTAATTCACTTGACTGAAAATTTTGAAACCGATATGCAAAAAATTGAAGATTTTTATAAAAATATTGAAGCAAAATATCCTGAAAAATACAACAAAAAAATATTTTAATTACATTTTAGAATAGCTCTTTTATATATCATTCCAAACAAAAAAAGACCTTTTTAAAAAAGGTCTTTTTAACAGTTTGTTAAAAAAATTAAGCCGCTAAACCAGCCACTAATTTTGTTAATTTAGATTTTAAATTACTCGCTTTATTAGAGTGAATAATATTTTTCT
>JALSLI010000052.1 GCA_026988395.1 Flavobacteriaceae bacterium
TCTTTTAGATAACGACATCAAAGAAAAAGGCGAATATCAAATTACCAATGCACTTGAAAATTTAAAGCAAAAAGGAGCCAAATTCGTTCCCGGAGAAGTAAATGATTGGATGGATTGTGGTAATAAAGATATTACGGTTGAAACGAACAGTAAAGTATTGCAATATAGTTTACAGGAGGGCGAAAATTTAGTTTCTGATGATGTAATTTTAGAAAATTCCGAAATCATTAAACCATGTTATCTCGGTAAAAATGTCATTATAAGAAATAGTGTTGTAGGTCCAAATGTATCACTTGGCACGAATAGTGTAGTAGAGAATTCAACTATAAATAATTCGCTTATCCAAGATGAGGTAAAAATTAAAAATGCAGATTTAACCAATTCAATGATTGGAAATAAAGTACGCTATAATGGTGATTTTACTTCAGTTAGTTTAGGTGATTATTCGGTTTTAGAATAAATAATATATGGTAAAAAGTAGTTTTATTTCTTTTATATTTATCTTTCTTGTTGCAAATCATTTCGCATTTGCTCAGAATGATAATGAATTCTCTTTAATCAAAACACCGGAACAAAAAGAGAAAGAAAAAGAAGAAAAATACTTAAAATTTCAAGACTTTTTCTTTAAAGCATTAAAAGAACGTGCACAAGAAAATTATGAAAAAGCCATTTTAGCACTAGACGATTGCAATACAATTTATAAAGATAATGTTGCTGTAAATTTTGAATATGTTAAAAATTATTACGACTTAAAAGAATATGAAAATGCATTGGATTTTGTTAATAAAGTTTTACAACAAAAACCAAAAGAACGCTATGTTTTAGAAATGGTAGTTAAAATTAATAAAAATCTTAGAAATTATAAAGAAGCCATAAATTTTGAAAAACAATTGGTAAAAATAAATCCGGATTATAAAAATGCTTTGGTTTATTTATACATTTTAAACAACCAAAAAGACCAAGCACGTAACGTATATCAAGAACTAGAAAAAGCACAACTTTTAGACAATCGTAAAGACTATTTTAAACGGATTTTATTTAAAACCAAGAACACAGAAAAGAAAAAGAATGTGTTTACAGATGTAAATTCTATTACTTTTGAAAAAAAACAATTTCAAAAACAAAAAAATTTTAAAAACTTAAAAGTATTACTTGAAAAAGAAATAAAACTCCAAAAATATAAAGAATTAGTTATCGATAGCAGTGAAGGATTAAGTCTTTTTCCGGCACAACCATATGTTTATTACGTTAACGGATATGCACTAAACAAACAAAAACGTTATAAAGACGCTTTAAGCTCTTTGGAGGAAGGTTTAGACTATGTTTTAGACGAAGATAAAACACTTAAAAACAAGTTCTATAAAGAATTAGCAATTACATATCAAGGTTTAGGTGACCAAAAAAATTATAAAAAATACAATAATAAGATTGTAAAATAAGTATAAAATCTAATAACAAAATGAAAAAAAGTATACCGATTCTTTTCTTGGGCATTTTTATCGTATTTACATCTTGTAAATCTAAAAAAAACACCAATAAAAACGCGAATGCTACAAATATGTTGTTAGAAGAAATAATAAAAAACTACAAAAAAAATAGTTTTGATAAAAAAACCGTACGCGCATCTATAAAAGCAAAATACAAAGGAAAATCTAATTTGCCAAAAGTTTCTGTATCATTAAGAATAAAAAAAAACAAGGTAATATGGATGAGTATTTCTAAGTTTATATCTATAGGAAAATTAAAAATTACACCAAAACGTGTACAATTTTACAACAGACTAACCAAAGAATATTTTGATGGTGATTTTGCTCTTTTAAGCAACTTTTTGGGTACGGAAATTACGTTTAAACAAATCCAAAATATCTTAGTAGGTCAAACAATAAACGAATTAAACTTAAAAGAATATAATATAAAACCGATAGATGGATTTTTTGCTTTTGAACCAAAAAAACAAAACGATTTATACCAACTTTTCTTTTTATTGTATGCCAAAAATTTTAAACCTGTAAAGCAAGAAATTCAACAAGAAAATAAACGCTTGGAAATACAATATCCGGTTTATGAAAAAATAGATGGCACTTATTTTCCGAAAGAAATTTTTGTAAAAGCCGATGATGGAAAACAACAAAATACCGTAGATATTTATTTTAAATCGGTTTCATTCAATGAAAAATTGAGCTTCCCTTTTAAAATTCCGGATGGCTACCAAGAAATAAAGTTGTAATTTTACGTTTTATTTAAAAAAAATGAACAAGCAAAATCTTCTTTTTTCGGTTTTTATACTTTTGTTTCTGTTGGTAACTCCTTCCGCAACAGCACAAAATAAAAAAACATTACAAGCAAAGAGAATAAAATTACAACGCGAAATAAATGAGATTAACCGTTTGCTTTCAAAAAATAAAAAAACAGAAAAAAATGTTTTAAGTCGTCTTGGTGTTATCAATAAAAAAATTGATGTACGACAAGAAATTATACAAACCATTAACGACGAAGCAAAAGCATACACTAAAGAAATTAAAGAAAATCAAGCTAAAATTGACAGCTTAAAAACACAATTAAAAAATTTAAAAAACGAATATGCCAAAATTGTTATTCAGACATATAAAAATAAAAATAAACACAGCGATCTAATTTTTATTTTGTCTTCAAACAGTTTTAAACAAGCTTATAAACGTGCTTTGTATATGAAACAATACACTGATTATCGTAAAACACAAGCAAAAAAAATTAAAGAAAAAAAGCAAATTTTAGAAATATTAAACGATACTCTAAAAGTAAAAAAAGCAGAAAAAGAAGCACTAATTGCTAAAAAGCTACAAGAAACAAAATCGATTGATAATGAACTTGCCAAACAAAAAGAGCTACTTAAAAAAATAAAGAAAAAGGAAAGACTATATATTTCCCGAATTAAAAAGAAACAAAAACAAGAACGTTTATTTGAACGCAAATTACAAAGTTTAATTCGCGGAGCTATTGCCAAATCTACCAAAAAAACCGTAAAAAAAGGGAGTAAAAAAGCAAGTATTAAATTAACTCCCGAAGCCAAAAAATTAGCCGATAATTTTATTGCAAATAAAGGAAAATTGCCACATCCTGTTGCAAGAGGATATGTTTCTAGGTATTTTGGACAAAGAAGGCATGAACAGTTAAAAAAGATAATGGTTAAAAGTAACGGCTGGCATTACGTAACAGACAAAGGCAGCAAAGCAAGAGCTGTGTTTAAAGGAAA
>JALSLI010000053.1 GCA_026988395.1 Flavobacteriaceae bacterium
GAAAGCACGCTTTTAAAAGTCATATTCTGACTAAAAAAAGCAAAAAAAGAAAGTTAAAATTAACACATGCTGCATTAGTTAGTAAAGCTGATGAGCCAAGTATTAAAAGACAACTTAATTTAAGATAGTAAAAAAAGGTAAATTATTAACCAGGTGTTAGTGCTAAAAAATGTTCAAATGGACTGCCTATCACCAAAAAATTAAAACAAAATGCCAAGATCAGTAAATTCAGTAGCCAAAAGAGCTCGTAGAAAAAAAATATTAAAATTAGCGAAAGGTTATTTCGGAAGACGTAAAAATGTTTATACAGTTGCAAAGAATGCAGTTGAAAAAGCGATGTTATACGCGTACCGTGACCGTAAGCAAAATAAAAGAAACTTCCGTTCTTTATGGATACAACGTATCAATGCAGGAGCAAGAGTTAATGGTATGTCTTACTCACAATTTATGGGTAAAGTTAAAGCCAATAATATTGACTTAAACCGTAAAGTTTTAGCAGATTTAGCAATGAATCATCCTGAAGCTTTTAAAGCCATAGTTGAAAAAGTAAAATAGTTAAACTAGTTATTATATTCTTAAAAAGCATCTGAAAATTTTTTCAGATGCTTTTTTGTTTTTTAATTTTTGTATTTTTGTTTTAAAATGTAATAAAATGAATCAAAAACGCTTTCAAATTGATGGTATTGATAAAATTATCCTTAATCATTTAATTAAGGATGCCAGAACACCTATTTTAAAAATTGCCAGAGATGTTGGGATTTCCGGTGCAGCCATTCATCAGCGTTTACGGAAATTGGAAAAATCCGGTTTAATTTCCGGTTCTAAATTTGTTTTAAATCCAAAAATATTAGGATATAAAACTTTAGCTTTTGTTGGGATATTTTTAGATAATTCAACCAAATATAAGGAAGCAATAAAACGCTTAAAAGAAATCGATGAAGTTATTGAAAGCCATTACACAACCGGAAATTATGGTATTTTTATAAAAGTACTTTGTAAAGATAATGAGCATTTAATGCAAGTACTTAATCATAAAATTCAAAAAATCAATGGTGTAGCCAGAACCGAAACTTTTATTTCATTAGACCAACAAATTGATAGACAAATTAGTTTGTAAAAAATAAAGGAATTAACAACACCTGTTTTTTTTGTAAAATCGTTTCTTTTTTTCGTTTAATATAACTACATTTGCACCTTTAAAATTAAGGTGTTAACAAACGCCATTTAATAAAGAGAAAATAAAAATTTAATAAAGGTTTATAATGACAAAAGTATCTGGAAAAATCGCTCAAATTATTGGTCCTGTAATTGATGTTGAATTCACATCAGAAGCAGTATTGCCAAGAATTTTTGATGCATTGGAAATCACTAAAAAAGATGGTTCTAAAATTATTCTTGAAGTACAACAACACGTTGGAGAAGACACTGTAAGAACAATTGCAATGGATTCTACCGATGGTTTAAGTAGAGGTTACGAGGTAGTAGCTACCGGAGCACCAATACAAGTTCCAATCGGTAAAGATATTTACGGAAGATTATTTAATGTAAGTGGTGATCCTATCGATGGATTAAAAGCACTGCCTAAAGATGGTGATAATGGTTTGCCTATTCACCGATCTGCACCTAAATTTGAAGATTTATCTACAGCTACCGAGGTTTTATATACCGGAATTAAAGTAATTGACTTAATTGAACCGTATGCAAAAGGAGGTAAAATTGGTTTATTTGGTGGAGCCGGAGTTGGTAAAACCGTATTGATTCAAGAGTTAATTAATAATATTGCCAAAGGACATGGAGGTTTGTCTGTGTTTGCAGGTGTAGGTGAAAGAACTCGTGAAGGAAATGATTTACTTCGTGAAATGTTAGAGTCCGGTATTATTGATTATGGTGAAGAATTTGCCAAATCTATGGAAGAAGGAGGATGGGATTTGGATAAAGTAGATATGGAAGCGTTAAAAAATTCTAAACTTACTTTCGTTTTTGGTCAAATGAATGAACCACCCGGAGCACGTGCTCGTGTAGCATTATCCGGTTTGGCTATTGCCGAGTATTTCCGTGATGGAGCAGGAGATGGTCAAGGAAAAGATATCTTATTCTTTATCGATAATATCTTTAGATTTACACAAGCAGGTTCTGAGGTGTCTGCATTATTAGGTCGTATGCCTTCTGCCGTTGGTTACCAACCAACTTTATCTACCGAAATGGGAGCAATGCAAGAGCGTATTACATCTACAAAAAACGGTTCGATTACATCGGTACAAGCAGTTTATGTGCCTGCAGATGATTTAACTGATCCGGCACCGGCAACTACCTTTGCTCACTTAGATGCTACAACAGTACTTTCTAGAAAAATTGCCGAATTAGGTATTTATCCTGCGGTTGATCCTTTAGATTCTACTTCTAGAATTTTAAATAAAGAAACTTTAGGTGAGGAGCATTATAATACAGCTCAAAGAGTAAAAGAAATTCTTCAAAAATATAAAGAATTGCAAGATATTATTGCCATTTTAGGTATGGAAGAATTATCTGAGGAAGATAAATTAGTAGTTCATAGAGCAAGACGTGTGCAACGTTTCTTATCTCAGCCATTCCACGTGGCAGAACAATTTACCGGAATTCCCGGAGTATTGGTAGATATTAAAGATACCATCAAAGGTTTTAATATGATTATGGATGGTGAGTTAGATAAATATCCTGAAGCTGCATTTAACCTTAGAGGTTCTATTCAAGATGCTATTGAAGCAGGTGAAAAAATGTTAGCCGAAAACGAATAGTTTAAAAATTAAAGTATGCAAGTAGAAATTATATCTCCGGAAGCAATTTTATTACAAGCAGAAGTAAATTCTGTTGCTGTTCCCGGTGTTAACGGTGAATTCCAAATGTTAGATAATCACGCACCTATTGTATCTTTATTGCAAGAAGGAAAAGTGATTATCGACGGTAATCCGGATATTGAAGAAGATTTTCAAGATAAGTTTAAGAAAGAAAACGGAAAAACAATCTTAGAAATAACTTCAGGAACTATTGAAATGAGCGACAATAAAGTAATTATTTTGGTAGATTAATTCTCATTATAAATTATAAAAAAAAACCACCTTTTTTAGGTGGTTTTTTTAGTTTATAAAATATCCAAGAAACTCCAAGCAGCAATACGAGTTATTTTATTTCCCTGATGCATCGGAATAATTTTAATACTTTTCGCACCTAATTTTTTTAAAGAAATCTCCATGCTTTTTACATTTTCTTTTTTTGAAACTAATGAGCTAAACCAAATACTATTTTCTTTATACAAACTACTTTCATAAAGATAATTATGTAAAAATGCTTTCTCTCCACCAGTATACCATAATTCATTTGAAGTACCACTAAAATTCCGTTTGGTAGAATTTATGTGTAATCCTTTTTGCTTTTTTAAATTAGCTTGTTTTGCTTCTTCAGCCGATTTATAAAATGGCGGATTACACATAGTAGCTGTAAATTGTTCATTAGGATTAATAATTCCTTTTAAGATATTTAACGGATTTTTTTGTAACCTAACTTCAATTTTATCTTTTAACTTGTTTTTGGATATTATTTTTTTTGCATTTTCTAATGCTTCTTTATCAATATCAGAAACTACAAAATTCCAATTATTAATTGCTGTACCTAGTAAAGCGTAAATGATGGTTGTTCCGGTACCGATATCTAAAATTTTTATATTTTTTTTATTCCCGATTAAATCGGATAAATGATGAATGTAATCTACTCTTCCGGGAATTGGCGGACAAAGATTTTTATCCGGGAAATCCCAATATTTAATGTTATAATGTTTTTTTAGAAGAGCTTTGTTTAAATATTTTACCGCTTTCGGATTGGCAAAATCAATACTTTTTTTACCATATTTTGTAGTAAGAAGGTATTTTTTTAACTCCGGTAATTCATTACTTAAAGCATCTAGATTATACGGATTATGATGTCTGTTTTTTAGATGCATTTATATCGTTTATTTTTTCTTTTAAGAGGTTTAGGCGATCTCTGTTTTTTTCTTTCTCTTTTGCAATGCGATTTTTCTTTTGTTCCATTAGTTTATAATGTTTTGCTTTATTTCTACCGTTTTTAATTTTTCCTTTTTTAGCCATTTTGTTCTCTGTCTTTTAAAAAATCTACACAAACATCTTTTATGGTTTCATCTATGGTTTCAAAATTAAAATCTACTGCCTTCTTAATTTTACTAGAATCATATCGATATTTACTTAATGACGCATTTGCCGAATGTTTTGTAATAAGCGGTGGTTTTCCGGTGAGAAAACTTTTAATTTTTTCAACTCGCCAAGCAATGTTACTAAGTGTTTTATCTACCTTAACGGAAGGTCTTTTTCTGCCAAAGGCATCTGCAATTTTAAAAAATAGCTCTTTAAAAGAAATATTTTCGGAAACTAAAATAAAACGTTCGTTTTTAATATTACTTTCTGTTAATTTAATCATTGCTTTTACCACATCTTTTACACCTACAAAACCGGTAATTCCTTCGGTGTAAAATTTAAAATTTTGGTACATTTTACTAAAGAGTTCTCCGGGACCGCTTTGCCAAAATCCACTTCCCAGAATAACGCCGGGATTTACAATAACAACATCTAAATTTTCTTGTGTTCCTCGCCAAACCTCCATTTCTGCACCGTATTTTGTAATAGCGTAACCATAGTTGTTACTTTCTTTATTCCATTCGTTTTCCTCTGTAATTAAAGAATTTGGATTGCTGTTTTTTTCAATCGTGGCAATAGAACTCACGTAGCAAAATTTCTTTATTTTATTGGCTATTGCTAAATTTACCATATTTGCCGTTCCTTCGATATTGGTTTTTCGCATTACTGGGTAATCTTTTTCGTTAAACGAAACAATTGCCGCACAATGGTAAACAATATCGGTATTTAAAAAAGCTTTTTCTAACGAAGGAATATCGGTTATATCTGCTTTAATCCATTCGATTTTATCGAAATAAGTATCAGCATCATCAAAATAATAATTAAATACATTTTTAACGGCATTTAATTTTTTTTCATTTCGGTAAATAGCTTTAACCGAATGATTCCTCTTAATTAATTCTACCAATAAATGTGAGCCAACCAAACCGGTTCCTCCTGTAACTAAAATCATAGAGCAAAAGTAATCATTCTTTTTACTTTTATTATCTTTGCGGACTTAAAAAGGAATAAAAATGAAAAATTTTGTAGAAGAATTACGTTGGAGAGGGATGTTACACGATATGATGCCCGGTACCGAAGAGTTAATGGAAAAGGAAATGACCACAGCATATATTGGCTTTGATCCAACTGCAGATTCCTTGCATATTGGTAGTTTGGTGCAAATTATTTTATTGATGCATTTACAAAGACATGGCCATAAACCAATTGCTCTTATCGGTGGTGCAACGGGTATGATTGGTGACCCTTCCGGGAAATCTGCCGAGCGTAATCTGTTAGATGAAGAAACGCTTCAAAAAAATATAAATGGTGTTAAAAGTCAGTTAGAGCGATTTTTAGATTTTTCTTCCGATAAGGAAAATAGTGCCGAATTGGTAAATAATTACGATTGGATGAAAAATCTATCCTTTTTAGAATTTGCACGTGATATTGGTAAACATATTACTGTAAATTACATGATGGCAAAAGATTCAGTTAAAAAAAGATTGAGTTCAGAATCTAAAGTAGGAATGAGTTTTACCGAGTTTACTTATCAATTGGTGCAAGGTTATGATTTTTTACATTTGTATAATGAGAAAAATTGCAAATTACAAATTGGAGGTTCCGATCAATGGGGAAATATTACAACAGGAACCGAATTAATCCGTAGAAAATCCCAAGGAAAAGCCTATGCTTTAACATGTCCGTTAATTACCAAAGCAGATGGAACTAAATTTGGCAAAACCGAAGGTGGAAATGTTTGGTTAGATGCTAAACGAACTTCACCGTATAAATTTTATCAATATTGGTTTAATGCAAGTGATGCTGATGCCGAAAAATACATTAAAATCTTTACTTTTTTAGATAAAGAAACGATTGATAATTTAATTGAAGAGCATAAAAAAGCTCCGCATTTGCGGTTATTACAGCGTAAAATAGGTGAGGAAGTAACGATAATGACACATGGAAAAGAAGCTTATGATAATGCTATAAAAGCATCTAATATTTTGTTTGGAAAATCAACGGCAGATGATTTAAAATCATTAGATGAACAAACTTTTTTAGATGTGTTTGAAGGTGTTCCACAAGCTGAAATTAGTAAAAATGAGTTGGTAAGCGGAATTAATATAGTAGATGCTCTTAATGAAAAATCAGGTTTTTTAAAATCGAATGGTGAAGCTAGACGAGCATTAAAAGAAAATTCTATTTCAGTAAATAAAGAAAAGGTAAAAGAAGATAAAATAATTGATAGTAATGATTTGATTGCCGATAAATTTATCTTATTGCAACGTGGTAAGAAAAATTATTTTTTATTGAAAGTAGTGTAATCTGTATCTATTTTATGATAAAATAAACTCGGTATATGTCTAAAATATGCCGAGTTATGTTTATTTAAAATAGTATTACAACATCCCTTTATCTGATAATTTTTCCATTGTAGCCAATCTGCCGATTTCCATAATTTTTTTTCCTTTTAAAAAATCAAAAGTACTACACATACTACGTGGAATTTCAATTAAAATATCCGGAGGATAATTGGTGAGAATAGTTTTAGAAACCTCTGTTATTAACATATGTATAGACCGATCAATAAGCTCGTATTGTCCTATTTTGTTCTCATTTTTTGTAGTATCTTTTTTAGAATGGATGTATTTCTTTATATAAGTCCGCATTTTTTTTAATTTTTCAAGATATTCATTTTTTTCAGAATTTTCTTTAAAGGCCATAATATTTTGGTATTCTTTTTTCATAGGAACATCCGCATTTACGCATACGGCAATGACCAAATCTTTTTCTTTTTTAGCAACGCGATTAATAGGGATATTATTCATCACACCACCATCTACGAGGACTTGATCATTTTTTATTACAGGCGTAAAAATAGAAGGAATAGAAATGGATGCACGTATTGCTTCAGATATATTTCCTTTATTAAAAACAACTTCTTTACGGTTTAGAATATCCGTTGCAATTGCCGTATAAGGAAGTTGTAAATCTTCAATATTTTTAAATGGGAGGAAGTCCTGTATTTTTTTCATGAGTTTCTCTCCTTTTATAAATCCGGGAGCCGAAAAGGAATAATCCAAAATTTTTATTGCTTCTTTTAAATCGGCATCAGCCAACCATTTTTGAAATTTCGGTAATGTTCCGGAGCAGAATACACCACCAACCATAGCTCCCATACTTGTTCCGGCAACGGCGTTAATATGAAATCCGTTTTCTTGTAAAACATTTATTACACCAATATGAGCAATACCTCTTGCTCCACCACCGGAGAGCACCAAGGAAATATTTTTAGACATTTTATTGTTTTTTGTAAAGATAATAAATTTTAGATTGACTGCAATTATTCAATCATTAAATTACAACCTCTAATGTCGCTATTATCAAATCGCCCTAAAATTTCAAAGTGAATATCTGTTAATTTTTTTCCTAAATCTTGGGTTGCAATAAATGAGCAAGAATTTTTATTAGCGAGGTCAATTACGTTAATGCCACCGGTTTTATTTTTAGGAAAAATGGTTAAAGCATCTTCGGTATCGCGGATTAAAATTTTCATCCATTTTGGAGTGGTAAAAACACCGTTTCCTTGTGAGTATGCTTGTGATAACAATTCCGTCATACCGTATTCCGAATGAATTTTAGATACACCAAAACCATTTTTTAAAATTTGATGTAATTCTTCACGAATTATTTCTTTTCGTCTTCCTTTCATACCACCGGTTTCCATAATAATGGTATTTTTTAATTGAAATTGGTGTTTTTCAATTAAATCGAGTAACGCAAAAGAAACACCAATTAACAGTGTTTTTTCACCTTTTTTATCGAGAGTTTTTAATGTTTGGGCTAATTCGTCTAAGTTGTTTAGGTAAAATCCGCTTTCTTTTATACCGGTTTTTACAATTAAATCGTTTATCATAAATACCAATGAAGAACCTTTTCGTTCCAAATAATTTGGTAATAAAGCCAAAATAGTATAGTCTTTAATATTGCCGTAAAAAGATTCAAATCCTTTGGTGAAGCTTGTTTTATAGCAGTTAATATCTGTAACATAATGTTTGCTTAATTGCATACCGGTTGTACCGCTACTGTAAAATATTTCCTTAACGGAAGCATTTGTCGAAACAATTTTATGTGTCTTAAAAAATTGGATGGGTAAAAACGGAATTTGATGTAATTGTTTTACTTCCGAGACATCGATATTTAATAAACTTATAAATTTCTTATAAACCGAATTATTTTCAGCTTGAAAACGAAAGGTTTCTATGGCTGATTTTAAAAAATCATCTTCTGTTTTAATGTTGAAAATATCTTGATAATTCATTCTATATCTAAAAGGTTGCAAAATTACAATTTATAAAAAGAATTTTGTAATTTTGTAACAAATATAAAAAGTAAATATAATGTTAGCAGATACAAAATTTGATATAAAAAGCGTATTAGATAAACTTGGTGTAAAAGATGTAAATAACGGAACTTCAACAGGTTATAAAAGTTATGGTTCCGGTGAATTAATTGCATCCTATTCTCCTGTTGATGGTGAGTTAATCGGTAAAGTGAGTACTACTACTCCGGAGGAATTTGAAAAAGTTATCGAGACAGCAAAAGATGCGTTTAAAGAATTTAGAACAATGCCTGCTCCTAAACGAGGTGAATTGGTAAGACAATTTGGTGATCGTTTACGTGAATTAAAACAACCGTTAGGAGAGTTAGTTTCGTATGAAATGGGGAAATCCCTGCAAGAAGGTTTGGGTGAAGTACAAGAGATGATCGATATTTGTGATTTTGCTGTTGGTTTATCCAGGCAACTTTACGGATCTACTATGCATTCTGAAAGACCGGGACACAGAATGTACGACCAATACCATCCATTAGGAATTGTAGGTATTATATCTGCTTTTAACTTTCCGGTAGCAGTTTGGGCTTGGAATACAGCTTTAGCTTGGATTGCCGGAGATGTTACAATTTGGAAACCATCCGAAAAAGTACCTTTATGTAGTATTGCTTGTCAGAATATTATTGCCGATGTATTAAAAGAAAATGATATGCCTGAAGGTATTTCAAACATTATAAATGGTGATTATAAAGTTGGTGAAATGTTGACTTCTAATAAAAATGTACCATTGATTTCGGCAACAGGTTCCATTAGAATGGGTAAAATTGTTGCTCAAACCGTAGCACAACGTTTAGGAAGAAGTTTGTTGGAATTAGGAGGAAACAATGCGATTATCGTAACACCAAGTGCAGATTTGGAAATGACTATTATTGGAGCGTTATTCGGAGCAGTAGGTACAGCCGGACAGCGTTGTACTTCTACCAGAAGATTAATCATTCACGAAGATGTGTACGATGAAGTACGTGATAAATTAGTTTCTGCTTATGCACAGTTAAAAATAGGTTCGCCATTAGACGAATCCAATCATATAGGACCTTTAATTGATAAGCAAGCAGTTAAAATTTACTTAGATGCTATCGAAAAAGTGAAAGCCGAAGGTGGTAAAATATTGGTAGAAGGTGAGCAATTAACAGGCGAAGGTTACGAAAGCGGTTGTTATGTGTCACCAAGTATTGCTGAGGTAGAAAATCATTATCAAATTGTACAAGATGAAACGTTTGCTCCTTTATTGTATTTAATTAAATATAAAGGAGAAGTGGATAATGCAATTGAATTACAAAATGGTGTGGTGCAAGGGTTGTCTTCTGCAATTATGACCAATAACATGCGTGAATCGGAAAAATTCTTATCCACAGCAGGTTCCGATTGTGGTATTGCTAACGTAAATATTGGAACATCAGGTGCCGAAATTGGTGGTGCTTTTGGTGGTGAAAAAGAAACCGGTGGAGGTAGAGAATCCGGATCAGATGCTTGGAAAGCTTATATGCGAAGACAAACAAATACTATTAATTATACAACCGAATTGCCATTAGCACAAGGAATTAAATTTGAGTTTTAGATACTCTTAAATTTAAACATATAATTTTATTAGAGCCTTACGATAAGTGAGGCTCTTTTTTTTGAGTTTTATAAAAGTGGTATAATGATCTCTATCATTAAAAAAAATTCAATAACTCATAAATAAAAATTATCTTTGCTCTTTAATATAAAAAGAAAGAAAATGCAATTAACCGTAGCGGAATTAATTAAAGGAGATAAAATAAATCAAGAAGTTACTTTAAAAGGTTGGGTTAGAACATTTAGAGCAAATCGTTTTATCGCTGTAAACGACGGTTCTACCATTAACAATATTCAGTGTGTAGTAGATTTTGAAAAATTTGACGAAAATCTTTTAAAACGTGTAACCACAGGTTCGGCAATTTCTGTTAAAGGAACTTTGGTGGAAAGTTTAGGAAAAGGACAGAAAGTAGAAATCCAAGTAACTGAATTAGAAATTTTAGGTGATTCCAATCCCGAAGAATATCCTATTCAACCTAAAAAACACAGTTTTGAATTTTTACGTGAAAATGCTCATTTACGTGTGCGTACCAATACATTTAGTGCCGTGATGCGATTGCGTTCGCTATTGTCTTTTGCCGTGCATCAGTATTTTAATAAAAATGGATTTTACTATGTAAACACACCAATTATAACAGGTTCAGATGCTGAAGGTGCCGGTGAAATGTTTAAAGTAACTAATTTAGATATTAATAATACACCAAAAACAGAAGATGGTAAAGTAGATTATAAACAAGATTTTTTTGGTAAAGAAACTAATTTAACGGTTTCCGGACAATTAGAAGCCGAAACCTACGCAATGGCTTTAGGAAAAGTATATACTTTTGGCCCTACTTTTAGAGCAGAAAACTCGAACACAACCAGACATCTAGCTGAATTTTGGATGATTGAGCCTGAAGTGGCATTTAATGATTTAGATGCTAATATGGATTTAGCTGAAGATTTTATCCAACAAGTTATTGGTTATGTTTTGGAAAACGGACAAGATGATTTGAAATTTTTAGACGATCGCTATAAAAAAGAAGAAAATAGCAAGCCGAAACAACAACGTAGCGAAATGGGATTGTTAGAAAAATTACACTTTGTGGTAGATAATAAATTTGTACGATTAAGTTATACCGAAGCGATTGAAATACTAATAAATTCCAAACCCAATAAAAAGAAAAAATTTCAATTTCCGATAGAAGGTTGGGGAGCTGATTTGCAATCGGAACACGAAAGATATTTAGTAGAAAAACACTTTAAATCACCAGTGATTTTATTTGATTATCCAGCAAATATTAAAGCATTTTATATGCGAATGAATGATGATGGAAAAACCGTAAGAGCAATGGATGTCTTGTTTCCGGGAATTGGTGAAATTGTTGGAGGTAGTCAAAGAGAAGAACGATTAGATGTGCTTTTAGAAAAAATGAAAGCGATAGGTATTGATGAAAAAGAATTATGGTGGTATTTAGATACACGTAGATTTGGTACAGCAGTGCATAGTGGTTTCGGATTAGGATTTGAACGTTTAGTGCAATTTGTTACAGGAATGGGTAATATTCGCGATGTAATTCCGTATCCAAGAACACCGCAAAACGCCGAATTTTAACATTACATTCATAAAAAAATTGTATTTTTGATTATCAATTTATCTTAAAAAATATGCTTAAACAACAATTTAATTTAAAGTTATCACAAAAACTTTCGCCACAACAGATTCAATTAATGAAATTGATTCAGTTGTCCACACAAGCTTTTGAACAAAAATTAAAACAAGAAATTGATGAAAATCCTGCATTAGAACCAGGAAAGGAAGCAACTGATGAAGATAGTTTTTCAAATGAAAATGAATTTGAGGAGCAAGATGCCAAAGAAAAAGAATTAAATGTTGACGAGTATATTAATGATGATGATACAATTCCGGCTTATCAATTACAAGCCAATAATTACAGTGCAGATGATGAGGATAAAAATATTCCGTTTGCCGGGGGACAATCTTTTCACCAATATTTAAAATCACAGTTAAACACTTTCCGTTTAAACGAAAAAGAAAAGAAAATTGCCGAATTTTTGGTTGGTAGCATTGATGAAAGTGGTTATATTCGAAGAGAGATTGAAGATATAGTAGATGATTTGGCCTTTACCGAAAATGTAATGACCGATGAACAAGAGGTGGAAAAAATATTAAAAATAGTTCAGAAATTAGAACCGGCGGGAGTTGGAGCAAGATCGTTACAAGAATCACTTGTTATTCAGTTAAAACAAAAACAAGAAAACGAAGCAAGAAAATTAGCCATTGATATTCTGGAAAATGCATTCGATTTATTTGCTAAAAAACACTATAAAAAGATACTTCAAAAATTTAATATAACCGAAGAACAACTTAAAGATGCAATTGCAGAAATATCTAAATTAAATCCAAAACCCGGAGGTGCAATTGTTGGTAATAATAAGATTGTAGAGCAAATAGTACCAGATTTTACTATAAATATTGTAGATGATCAATTAGAACTGACTTTAAACTCACGTAATGCACCACAATTGCATGTATCACGAGAGTATAACAATTTATTAAAAGGATATTCTGCTTCCAAAGAAAAATCAAAATCACAAAAAGATGCAGTCTACTTTATTAAACAAAAATTAGATGCTGCAAAATGGTTTATCGATGCTGTAAAACAAAGACAACAGACCTTGTTAAAGACGATGACTGCCATAATGGAGCATCAAAAAGAATATTTTTTAACAGGTGATGAAACCAAATTAAAACCAATGATTTTAAAGGATATTGCCGATAAAATTAATATGGATGTTTCTACCGTTTCTCGTGTTGCAAACAGCAAATACGTAGAAACACCTTATGGTACAAAATTGATTAAATTTTTCTTTTCGGAATCGATGAAAAATGATCAAGGAGATGATGTTTCCACCAAAGAAATTAAAAAAATACTGCAAGATGTTATTGCTAATGAAGATAAGAAAAAACCATTAACGGATGAAAAACTAGCCAAAATACTTAAAGAAAAAGGCTATCTAATTGCTCGTAGAACAGTTGCTAAATATAGGGAACAATTAAATATACCTGTGGCTAGATTGCGTAAAAAGATTTGATTTTATGACTTTACTTGGAATAGTAAATGAAAAAAACCCTTTAAATCTTTGATTTAAAGGGTTTTTTGTTGGCCTACTAGGACTCGAACCTAGAATGACGGCACCAAAAACCGGAGTGTTACCATTACACCATAGGCCAATTTCGAGTGCAAATTTAATACAAAGTTTTTATGTGGCAAGCTTTTTTTAAAAAAATATAGCTAAATTTTTACAGCTGTTAGTAAGTGGTTGATAATTAGAACTTGTTTAATCATTAAATTTTGTAAAGTTTAAATATTATGATTCTTTCATTCCTTTTTTATACAAATAAACTCCTGCCTACTAGTAACCCCCAACTATTAACAAATTTTTATAAAGCAATATTTTTTATTTTAGTAACTTCGCACATTAACTAAATTTCAAAAAAATAAGTCTTCAATGGATTTTAAAAAATATAATAACATTACAGGTTGGTTGGTCTTTGCTATTGCATTATTTACCTATGCATCTACAATTGAACCTACGGTTAGTTATTGGGATTGTGGTGAGTATATTTCAACAGCAGTTAAACTGGAAGTTGGGCATCCTCCGGGAGCTCCCTTGTTTCAGATGTTAGGTGCTTTTTTCGCTATGTTTACTTCCGATGCATCGCAAATAGCTAAAATGGTTAACTTTATGTCTGCTTTGGCAAGTGCATTTACCATCTTATTTTTATACTGGTCTATCGTAATTTTGGCTAAAAAAATGATAGCAACTAAAAAAGAAGAACTTTCAAAAGCTGATTTAATAGCCGTTTTAGGTTCCGGAGTTGTAGGTAGTTTGGCTTATGCTTTTAGTGATAGTTTTTGGTTTTCGGCAGTAGAAGCTGAGGTTTATGCAATGTCTTCTTTTTTAATGGCCCTTTTATTTTGGCTTGGTCTGCGATGGGTTGATGCCTTAGATCAACCAAGAGGAGATAAATGGTTGTTACTTATTAGTTTTGTGGTTGGTTTATCTTTTGGAGTACATATTTTAACTTTGTTGGTAATTCCTGCAATTGTTATGATGTACTTTTTTAAGACAACCAAAGATGTTACAGTTAAAAAATTTATTATTACCAATATAATTGCTGTTTTGGTTTTGGCATTTATTTTTAAGTTTTTATTTCCTTTTACACTTTTGTTATTTAGTGCAACTGAATTATTCTTTGTTAATAACCTCGGATTACCTTTTAACTCAGGTACTATTTTTGCCGGAATTCTATTGGTTTATGGTTTTTATTACGCATTAAAAAAGACCAGGCAACATAAAAAATATAAGTTAAATACTTTAATACTAAGTGTGCTATTTGTGGTTATCGGATTTTCTTCTTGGTTAATGTTGCCAATTCGTGCAAATGCAAATACGATGATTAACGAAAACAATCCGTCTAGTGCCAGAGAACTTTTGGCGTACTATAATAGAGAACAATACGGAGATGCAAATGTGTTTTATGATAATTTTTATACAACTTTATACGATAGAACTTTAGATGAAAATAAACCTTACATCGATGCCAAACCGAAATATGAAAAGGATAAAAAATTAGGCAAATACGTTATTGTAAATAAAAAAGAATATCCTAAATCCATACCTAATTACGGTAATGAACATAAAGGATTTATTCCTAGAATGGTAGATCCAAGTAGTGGTGTAATTGATAATTATATTACTATTTCTGGTGAATTGCCTCGCTTTAAGCTAAAACCAAAACATAAAATAGATGAATATTATCAAAAATATTATCCGCAAATAAAAGATACATACGAGCAATTTATGGACGCTTATTTGTCCGGAAAAATTGACCGTAAAGGGTATATGAAATATTTAAATGATAATCAAGAATTTTTAGATGTTAAAAAACCAAGTTTTTTAGCAAATCTAAAATTTATGCTTGATTACCAATTCGGTTATATGTACGGAAGGTATTTTATGTGGAATTTCGTTGGGAAACAAGATGATATTCAAGGACAATTAGACAATCACGGAAACTGGTTAAGCGGTATTAAATTTTTTGATGAAGCTCGTTTAGGTTCTCAAGATAATTTACCCAAAGAAGTGTTGGAAAATAAAGGTAGAAACACGTATTATTTTTTACCTTTAATTTTAGGTTTGATTGGTTTATTTTTTCAGTTAAAACGAGATCCTAAAAGTTTTTGGACATTGTTTTTGTTTTTTGCCTTTACCGGTTTTGCGGTTATTTTTTACACTAACCCAAAAGCTTTTGAACCACGTGAACGTGATTATGCAGTCGTTGGCTCTTTTTATGTTTTTGCTATGTGGATTGGTTTTGGTGTTCTTGCATTATACGAAAGTTTAAAGAAATATATTTCACCTAAAATTGCATCTATTGCCGTTTCTGTTTTTTGTTTGCTCGCGGTTCCATTATTAATGGCAAATCAGAATTGGGATGACCACGATCGTTCCGGACGTTATTCTGCTTTGCTTAACGCGAAAGCTTATGTAGATTCTTGTCAGAAAGATGCGATTATGTTTACTATTGGTGATAATGATACATTTCCGCTTTGGTATCTGCAAGAGGTTGAAAAATACAGAACAGATTTAAAGTTAATTAATACCAGTTTGTTTGCAACTGATTGGTATATCGATCAGCAAAAAAGACAAACCTATGATGCCAAACCGATTCCTGGAATTTTAAAACACAGTCAGTATCGTACCGGAGCTTTAGATGTTGCTTATCATCTGCCAAGAGATGTAAGTGCGATTGCAGTAAAGGAAAATGATAGCCTCATTAAAAAAGAAGATCGTCATAAAAGGATTGATATAAAAGATTTTATGAAATGGATAGCCTCTAATGACAAACAAACTTATGAAGATGTAAGAGGAAACGGTCATCTAGAAAAAACATATCCAACCAATAAATTACGTCTAATGGTAGATAAACAAGCCGTTCTAAAAAATGGTATTGTTGCTCCTGAAGACGCCGATAAAATTGTACCATATATCGATTTTGATATCGATGATAATGGTATTACCAAAAACAGAATTCTAATGTTGGATATTCTTGCCCATAATAATTGGAAAAGACCAATTTATTTTACCGGTGGAGCTTTTGCTGATGAAGAGTATCTTTGGTTAAAAGATTACTTACAATTAGATGGGTTGGCATATAAATTAGTGCCTATAAAAACGGAAACTAAAACCGGAAGTCCGATGGATTTAGGTAGAATAAATTCTAAAGTAATGTATAAAAACATTAAAGGTTTAGATTGGAAAAACTCCAATAGTAAAGAGATTTATGTAGATGAAGAATCTAGAAAAAACAGTATTTCTTACCGTAATAATTTAAACCGTCTTGCAGAAAAATTTATCGAAGAAAAGGATTTTGCAAAAGCAGAAGAAATTTTAGATTTATCTATTGAAAAATTGCCGATTAAGACATATAAACATTATAGTTTGGCTTTAGGATTGATTGAAGATTATTACAAAATCAACAAAAAAGAAAAAGCAAGAAAAGTTGCGAAAGAACTAACCGATATTTTTAAAGATTACATAAAATATTATAACTCATTAAGTGACGAAGATAAGCCACGCTATTACGATCAAGCCGATACTTACATGTTAATGTACAGCAATGTAATTGATACCGTTTCTAAATACGATAAAGATTTTGCTGCTACTTTAATAGATGATGCCTTGGCAATTTTACCATTTGATGTATATCGTACCGAAGGAGTTGCCTTGTCTGCCATAGAAAATTATTATAAAATCGGTCAAGCCGAAAAAGCCAAAAATTTAACCAAAAAATTATTAGATTCGTATGATGATGAGTTGCTTACATTTTCGGAATTTATTAAACGAAATAAAGGAAATTTAAACAACCCTGAAATGATGAAACAATTTGATAAAATCACACCAACGGTTGAGTTTTATAAAATGGTTATTCAAGAAAATAAAGCTGGAGATTCTATTTATGCCAAATCCTTGGATAAACGATTTGATTCTATTTATAAGGTTTTAGAAACCGCGATGTAATAAAAGGTATAAATGTATTTTGTTAAGACACCTTTGTTATTGCAACGCTTTTTCTCCGGTTTTGTTTGGGAAATTAAAAATGATAATAAAGAGGTATTCTTAACTTTTGATGATGGACCAATTTCGGTTGTAACCGAATTTATTTTGGATATCTTAAAAAGACAACAAGTAAAGGCAACTTTTTTTTGTGTAGGAGAAAATGTGCAAAAGCACCAAGCTATTTATAATCGAATCTTGCAAGAAGGACATCAAACAGGAAATCATACATTTAACCATTTAAATGGTTGGAAAACACCGTTAAAAAAATACACGGAAAATGTGCTAAAAACACAAAATTTGGTAAATAGTAAACTGTTTCGTCCGCCTTATGGTAAAATTACCTCCAAACAAATAAAATTATTAAGACAAAACGGATTTAAAATAGTGATGTGGACTGTTTTGAGTGGTGATTTCGATAAAAATCAATCCTCCGAAACCTGTTTTAATAACGTGATAAATAATACCGATACAGGAAGTATTTTAGTATTTCATGATAACCTGAAAAGCAAAGACAAATTAGAGCTTGTTTTAGAAAAAACAATTATTGTTTTAAAGCAAAAAGGTTTTCGTTTTGGATTGTTATAAAATGGATTTAATATACTCAGAATAGCTCATTCCTTTTTGTTCTAAAAAACCAATTAAATATTTCGAAGCCATTACTACATCATGATTTTTTTCAATTTTAATAAGAACATCGTATAATTTGGCTATTTTCTGTTTTGTTTGATGGGTGATAGGTTTGCTAATGATTGTATAAGCTGTTTTTAGATTGTTTTCGTTTGTATTTGGAGCATACTCCGATAATGTCCAATAATACCTTGAATCTTTAGAAAGGTGTTTAACAATGCTTAAAATTGGCAAGTTGTTTTCTAAATTATTATGGATAACCATTTGTATGATTTTTGGCATTTCAGGATGGCTTATTACATCAATATTTTGATTAGTAATTTCTTTTTGAGAATAACCGGAATTTTCTATAAAATCGCTATTACAGAATAAAATTTTACCTTTTGTAGAAATTCTACATTTCGCTAAAACACTTTTTTCTAAATGTTTTTCTAGATCTATAAAAGATCTTTTTTTAAGGGTATCTTTTTTTTGTGTTTTATTAACAATTTTTTGTCTTTTTATAATGTTGAGGGGTAATACATTCATAATTATTGCTTTTAATCATTTTTTAAAAGTAATAATTGTTTATATCAATTTAATAAATTGTTAATAAGTAACACTATTTTGTTAACAAATTGTTGATAATATTTTGTATTTGTATGTGTTTGTTTTAGATTTGATTTTTAAAAAATAAAATAGTTATTTATCTATAAACATATCTGTTTACAATTTTAATACAATTAACAAACACTAATTATCTCATACAATTATATTCCATAAAATTGGAAATATATTTATTTATTTTATCTTTTGTAAGATTTGCTTGTTTTAGTTTTTTAATCGTTTTATTTAGGTAATAGATGTTTTCCAGCTGTTTTATGTCTTTTACTTTTTCTAAAATTTGTATTTGAAATGTATCAAAATCTGCTTTATATATTTTTATTTTATACCATGATCTATTAGAATTAGTAAGATAATTAATCCAATTATTCTGTATTAATTCTTCCATTTCGTTAAAAGTAATACGATCAATTAAGTCTTTTTTTATCCATAGATTATTTTGTGTAATAGAATCAATATTATTTGCTATTTCAAGATAAAAATCTTTAATTTTTATTGAGTTAATATTAGATGCAATAACTGTATTGTGTTTTTTTTTATTTGGTAGGTTGTCGATGCTTTTTAAATTAAAAGACAAATCAATTTCGGATAAGGTATTTTTCATTGGATGAGGGTTTTTTTAGGGGCTATAAATGTAAAAAATTAATTTGATTTTCTCTTTTTTTTAACATTTTATTTTTAAAAAGGTTTCTCTAAACTGAAATTGTATTCAAAATAATGTGAAATATAATTTTTTATTTTATTATTTTCAACAGCTTGCATTTTTAGTTTTTGTATGTTTTGTTTTAATCGGTTAATCTTTTTTAAAATATCATTAGAAGTTATTTTTTTTACAAATAAAATCTGAATTATATTTTCTGAAATTTGTTTTAAACGAATTTTAAACCAGTTTAATTTAGCTTAAATTCAAGTAATAAATGCAACTTTTTTCGAGGCTTAGAGATTAGATTTATTTTTTCAAAAGAAAGGGAATAAAATCCCTTCCTTCCGAATGGATAAAAGTTCTTATCTTGCCTCGTCCAAA
>JALSLI010000054.1 GCA_026988395.1 Flavobacteriaceae bacterium
TTTAAACTATAAAATCTCACGATTATGAAAAACTTCATTCAAATTCTACTAAAAAATAAAAGCTTTTTTGCAATATTAGCATTTGCTTTAGTTTTAAATTCATGTAGTTCTTACCAAACTGCTATGAATGATAACGACGGTATTTACGATACCGATAGTAGTTCAAAAACAAAAAAAACCGTTAAAACACAAGAAGATACTGCCGTTGCTTCTAACGATAAGCCTAAAACAGTTTCTGCCTCAAAATATGAAAACTATTTTAAAAATAAAGCCGAGAAAATTAAGGTAGAAACAGATGAAATTTTTACGGATGTAGATTCTTATTCATCGGATACAGATGAGGAATTACTTGAAAAAGATGTAACCGATTTTTCTACAAGCAATCCTGCTTGGGAAGAAAGTGGTGAAACTGTTGTTAATATTTATAACTATCCTACTTACAGACCTTATTACAGTTGGTACAGACCTTACTACAATCCTTATTATAGTGGTTTATACATAAGCATTAATCCTTGGTGGAATGCCGGTTACGAATATTGCTATGCAGGATACGACTATTACAATCCATTTTACACTCCTTATTATTATGGTGGATATTACGGAAGTTTTTATCCTAATTATTACACTCCTTATTATTACAATCCTTATCGATTCCATAATTACCGTTATGGAAGAAGAAATACTTCAAGAAATTATACAAATAACAACAGAAGTGGTGTAAGAAGAAATATTAGACGTTCACAAAATTCAAGTTCTTCAAGAACATCTACACGAAGTACTATTAGAAGAAATACACGTTCTAATAACGTAAGAAGTAGTAATCCAAGAATAAGAAACAATTCTCCTAGAACAAGTACGCCTAGAGTTAGAACATCTACACCAAGAGTTCGAACTAACACACACAGTGTACCAAGAACCAAAACAAGAGCAACAAAACCAAGAACAAGAACATATAATGCTCCGGTAAGAAGAAGTAGTTCTAATAATTACTCTTCTAGCGGAAGTCATCGTTCTTCTTCTCATTCTAGCAGAAGTTCTTCAAGAAGAAGATAACCTTTATAATTAGTTAAATAAATTAGAAAAGATAACAATAGTTATCCACATAAATACGCTTTAATTTGAAATTTAAACCCATGAAAAAAATATTTTTAACACTCCTTTTTATTGCAACCGCATTTACCAGCTTCTCCCAATCCATTGGTTATGATACATTCGGATTACAATTAGCAAACGAAGACATTAACGGTACAGCAAGATTTACCGGAATGAGTGGTGCTTTTGGAGCTTTAGGAGGCAATATGTCTGCAGTTGATGTAAATCCGGCAGGATTAACCGTCTTTAAAAACTCGGAAGCTACAATTTCCTTACAAAATATAAACACCGATTTAAATGTAAAATATTTCAACAGCTTTGCAAATATGACCAATAATAACCTGAACTTATCACAAGCAGGAGGTGTTCTTATCTTTGAAAACAGTAATAAATTTTGGTCAAAAGCAGCATTAGGTGTTAATTATTCTTTGGTAAAAGATTTTGACAACTCTTATCTTATTGAGGGTAACAGTGGTTTATCAGAATTTAATGTAGATCCTTTTTTAAATTTTGATGGTGATAATACCAATGACGTTTACTATGATAATGTTGATAAACAAGTAATGCTAAATACCACAACCGGAACAAATAGTAAAACCACTTTTACACTTGCAATGCAATATGACAAAACAATATCTTACGGTGTTTCAATGATCTTTCATTCGGTAGATTATTTCCAACACATTCAGTTCAAAGAATATAATCATGATAATTCAAACAATACCTTAGACGCCATTCTTAACCAAGATTTAGCCGTTACCGGAAATGGTTTTGGATTTAACTTTGGAATTCTAGCAAAACCAAATCCAAATTTTAGATTAGGTATCGCTTATCAAACACCTATTTGGTACAATTTAAGTGAAGAATTTCACGAAGACACAACCATCTATTTAAGCAATACAAATGATGTGTATACCGATAATCCTGAAAACTCAATCTATGATTATAAAATTAAAACAACAGGCAAAGCAACCGGAAGTCTAGCGTATGTTTTTGGTAAACAAGGTTTATTAAGTTTAGACTATATAAGAAAATCATACAATAACATTTTAATTAAACCGCAAGCCGATTTTAATCCGGAAAACAATACAATAAAACAAGATTTAAGAGCCACAAATGAGATTCGAATCGGAGGCGAATATCGTTATAAAAACCTGAGTTTAAGAGCCGGTTTCCATACAGAAGAAAATCCAATTAAAACGATAACTAAAAATACTGAAGGATACTCTTTAGGATTAGGTATCCGATTATCTGAAACAACAAAATTAGATCTTTCGTATGCTAATACAACATCTAAAGATTACTATAGTTTTTTACAAAAAAATGACACTTCGTTGGATTTTAATCAATCCAAAATTAATGCTACAATAACCATCGGTTTATAAACCTTAACGAACAAAAAAATCAAAGCACTTTCAAATTCATTTTTGAAGGTGCTTTTTGTATTTATTTTTTTTGTATATTTAGCTCATAAATAAATCATTAACCAAACGATAACTTAAATGAAAAAAATTTTAGCATTTATTTCTATTTTGTTATTCCTCATTTTATTGTGGTACACCAAAGGTATCTACAATGATTGTTGCAATAATAACAAAGTAGTTGAAGAAGAAAAAGTAGAAGAAATTATGGTTGAAGAAATTCAACGAAGTCCTTTAACATTTGAATCAAATTCTAATGTAGCCACAACAAATACAGGTTGGGAAGAATTGCGAGACAAAATTTTATCCGAAAAATCCGATGGGGAAATTTTACAAATTATGGCTCCTTACCTAAAAGATGAAACCGAAAAAATTGGTATTGAAAGAGCCAAAAGTGCATACATTAAACTCGAGGCTGATTTAGATACTGCAAAAATAGAGTATGAAGCTTATTTACTGGAAATACCGGAAAATTCCAAACCTTTTGGTGGAGCAAAATTTAATTGGCTTACGCGAAATGATAATATTGAAGAATTAGATGATAAAGCATTAATCTATTTCCCGAATAACTCTACCAAGAAAATAGAAAATACAAATATTACTAACTATTTAAAAAAGATAGTAAACCAAGTAAACGGAACGGAGAAAAAAATATATTTATCCGGACATACAGATAATGTTGGTGATTCTTTTAAAAACAAAGCTCTTTCCTTAAAAAGAGCAAATTCGGTTAAAGAAGAATTCATTTTATTAGGATTAGATAAAGATCAAATTGTGGTAGTTGGTTTTGGTGAAGAACAACCTATTGCAGATAACAATACCGCGGAAGGAAGACAGAAAAACCGACGTGTAGAATTACAAATTAAATAAAAATCAAACCTTAAAAATTAAATAAATATGTTAACAATACTATTACAATGTGACGGATTTTGGGCGTGGCCATGGCCGTTAATTCTAGCCTTTTTATTAGGAGCACTTTTAGGATGGCTTCTAAAAGGAATGTTTGGAAATGAAGAAGAAAACACTGAGCAAATTGATTACAAAAGTAAATATTTTGCAACCAAGAAAGAATTGGATAACTGTAATGCCAATGCCAAAGCTTTGGGAGAAAAATCTTTTGAAACACTTGCTATAACACCTGAAAAGAAGAAAAACAAAACCAAAAAAGAAGTAAAAACTCCGGAAGTTATTATAGCTGAACCACCATCTAAAAAAGATGATTTAACCAAAGTAGAAGGAATTGGTCCAAAAATTCAAGGATTATTAAACGATGCAGGAATCTATACTTTTAAACAATTATCAAACACTGCATTAGAAAAATTAAAACAAATATTAGAAGATGCAGGCCCACAGTTTAGAATGCACAAACCACTAACTTGGGCACAACAAGCAAAATTAGCAGCCGAAGGAAAATGGGAAGAATTAAAAAAATGGCAAAATGAATTAAAAGGAGGCCTATAATACGTTTTTCCCTCAAAATATTTCTTTATTTTAAACCTGCAACAAGTTTGCAGGTTTTTTTTAGTTAAAAAACATAAATATGACAAACCATATTATGGGCAGACTTTCTATAAAAAAAGAAGTGTAATATTTATTTCGATTTTCACCTGAAAACAAAATCATCGCAACGGATATTATTGTTATTAAAAAAGCACCATTTAATTGATGTGGTTTTTTAAAAAATTCTAAAATTAAAGAAAAGAACATTGCAAGAATAGCTAATTGCTTTGATTTTACGACACCATATCGTTGTGGTAACGTATTCATTGAAATGGCATCATAATTCAAATCCCTAATATCAAAAGGTATTGTAATAGCAAAAATAAATAAAAATCGATGTAAAAAAGTAAGCCAATCTTCGGGGCTAATTTGAATGTAATTTTGTTTTAAAGGAAATAAAACCGTAATTCCTGCCCAGGAAATGGCAATTAAAAATAATTTAAGACCGGATTTTTCACGTAATGAAAAGTTTTTTATTGGAAACGTATATAATAACGTAAACATCATAAAGGGAAACATTACCAATAAAGCCTTAAAATGGATTTTAAACACAAAATACACTAAAAAGAAAGTGGCAATAAAAGTGATGCCATATAAAAAAATTTTATTCTCTTTAAACCATAAATTAAACCAACTTTTTATATCGCCCACTCGTAAAAACCGAATGACATTATACGAAAAAATAGTAGCAAAAAAAACAAATAAAGGAGCTGTATTATCAGATATTCCAACCTCAAATAAAGTAAGTTTTGTTAAGCAAAACACAGCAATAGCAACATGAATATTACCAAATATATAAAGGTCTAAAAGTTGTTTTAATATGGATTTATTTTTATACATTTTATTTTACTATAATCGTAAAATTCGTATCCAAAGGTTTCAAATTTTCTTTTAAAATTTGAAATAATTCTGCATCATACAATAAATAATATTCTGCAAAATTTACTTGTCTTTCCTGCAAACTATGATTTGGAAACAATTTATTTTGAATTATTATTATACGTGCAATAATATCTTTTAATTTTCGTTTTTCTGCTCGTAACAACCGTTTTTCTAAATTTTCCAAACCTTTTAATTGTTTTTTTTCTTGTGCTTTTACAGCTCCAATAAAAGAAACATCCGTTTGTGAAGCTATTTCTCGTAAATGTGAAAATTGTTCTTTTAAAAATACCTTTTGTTTTGAAAAATCTAAATTTAAATTGCTAATTTCTTTTACTTTTTTATTTAGCAATTGCTGTTGTTTTAAAAATAAATCAGGGATGGTTAATCCTAATTTTTGCAATTTTATAAATTCTTTTTCCGTTATTAATAAAACCGAATTCCGTAACATTAAAATAGGAAATACTATTTTATTTTGCGAAAAATAATCCTTTAATTCTAGCCAATATGCCAACTCTCCTCCTCCACCGATATACGCCAAATTTGGTAAAATCACTTCTTGATATAACGGACGCATAATCACATTTGGCGAAAATCGTTCCGGAAAAGAATCTACTTCTTTTAGTATTTCATCTTGCGTAAAAGTGATTTCTGTGTTAAGAACAGCATACATTCCGTTTTGCAAAACGATACGTTCTCGTAAATTGTCTTTTAAATAAAATAAATTTATTTCCCTTGGATTTACTTGTATTTTATAATTTTTAGAAAGTGCTCCCTTTGTTTTACTTATCGTTTTAAAAGCTGTTTGTTCAAGTAGTTCTTCTTTTATATACGGAATAAATTCTCGTTTTAAAGTAACCTCATCAGCATCTAAAATTACCAAACCATAGTCTTTAAACAATTCATTTGCTAAATAACGAGTTGCATCGGCAAGATTGCTGTATTCTAAATAGGATTTTTTAAATAAATCCGCTAAATATTTGGCATTTTTTCCTTTTCCTAATTGTTTTTTAAATTCGGTATAAACATCCTCTAAACCCTCAGTATCTAAACGTCCAACAGCTCCTTTTACTTTTTTTTGCCATTGCAATTTATGATTTTTAAAATTGAAATAATTAATTTCATCAAAATCATGATCTTCGGTTGCCATCCAATAAATTGGTACAAAATTCTGATTCGGATATTTTTCTTTTAGCTGCTCTGTTAAATTAATTGCCGAAAATATTTTGTACAAAAAATACAATGGACCGGTAAATAAATTTAACTGATGACCGGTAGTTATGGTAAACGTTTCCGAATGTTGTAACAGATTTATATTGCGTGCAGTAGCATTAGATATATCGATATTTTTATACTGTTTTTGTAAAACATCGACCAATACTTTGCGTTTTTTTTTCGAGAAATTTTCTTTTAATTCGATTTGTTTTCTAAAATTTTCCAAATTAGAATATAGATGATAAAAAGGTTTTATTTTTTTATCCTCAGACAAATAATCTAAAACTGTTTTGGAAAAATATCCTGTTTGCTGATATGGAATTTTTAGAACTTTCATTTAGTAACTTTGTTCTCGTCTAAATAAGGTATATACGTACTTTCTGATTTCACCACTTGGCATGGTATAATCGTAATTAAATTCTTTAATTAATTTATAATCTCTTCCTAATTTTTCTTGCAGCATTTTTACATCATATCTTTTAACCGGTAAACCCGAACACATGGTTGCTCCTTGTAAATTGAATTCCGATAAAATTACAAAACCTCCTTTTTTTACTTTTTGATGCAGTAATTTAAAATATGCTTCTTGATCTTTTTCTTCAATAAAAAAGTGTAAAACTGCTCTATCGTTCCATAAATCTACCTTTGGCATTTCTTTTAAAGCTGTTGGATTTACCAAATCATCTACAATAAATTGTACTTTATTTTGCTCTTTTCCGATGCGATTTTTTATGTTATTTAAGGCACAACTGATTATATCATTTGCTATTAAATTAGTGTATCCTTCTTGTAAAAGCGAATCGATTAATGTGGTTGCTCCGGCACCGGAATTAAAAATAACGGCATTTTTAGAAACATTTGATTCTTTAATTAAATCTAAACTAGGTTTGGATATTTCTTCGTACCAACCAAGTGTTTTATAATCTACATCGGTATATTTTCCGCACCAATATTCGCCTAAATTCTCATTAGGATCTACGGTTGTTCTACAACCTTTATCAGTTATACTACAAGAGGTTTGTTCTTCTTTATTTGTATTGCAAGACATATTTTTTTAGTATTCAGTGTGCAGTTTTCAGTGTGCAGTTTTCAGTGTTCAATTTTCAGTTTTCTTTAATCAATTTTCATTATTCACTTATAATTCACAACTTATAACTATTCAACCGGTTTTCCATAAAGATCAAAATCGGTAGCTTCGGTAATTTTTATATTTACAAATTTTCCTATCGGAACATAATATTTTGTTGCATCTACAATTACTTCGTTATCTACATCAGGACTATCAAATTCGGTTCTACCTATAAAATCATTTCCTTCTTTTCGGTCGAAAATACATTTAAAAACTTTCCCTATTTTTTCTTGATTGAGTTCAAAAGAAATTTGTGCTTGTATTTCCATAATTTCGGCAACACGTTTTTCTTTTACAGCTTCCAACACGTTATCTTCTAAATTATAAGCATGTGTATCTTCTTCGTGCGAATACGTAAAACAGCCCAAACGGTCAAATCTAGAATCGATAATAAATTGTTTTAATTCTTCAAATTGAGCTTCGGTTTCATTAGGATAACCAACAATCATTGTGGTTCTAATTGCCATTTCCGGAAGGTATTTTCTAAAATCTGCTATTAATTTTTTTGTCTTATCGGAAGTTGTTCCTCTTCGCATTGATTTTAACAACTCCGTATTAATATGTTGCAACGGAATATCGAGATATTTACATATTTTAGGTTCGTTTTTCATCACTTCAAGCACATCCATCGGAAAGCCAGTTGGAAAAGCATAATGCAAGCGAATCCACTCGATACCTTCTACTTTCACCAATTCTTTAAGCAAATCAGCTAAGGCTCTTTTTTTGTAAATATCTAATCCGTAATAGGTTAAATCTTGTGCGATTAAGATTAATTCTTTTATCCCTTTTTGGGCTAATTTTTCCGCTTCGGTAACCAAATTTTCAATTGGTGTAGATTTATGACCACCACGCATAAGCGGAATAGCACAAAAAGAACAAGGACGATCACAGCCTTCGGCAATTTTAAGATATGCGTAGTGTTTTGGTGTTGTTGTAAGACGTTCGCCTATTAATTCGTGTTTGTAATCGGCTTCTAAAACTTTTAACAAATTTGGTAAATCACTTGTTCCGAAATATTGATCTACATTGGTAATTTCTTTTTCTAAATCCGGTTTATATCTTTCCGATAAGCAACCGGTGACGAAAACTTTATCAATTAAACCGTCTTCCTTTTTTTGAGCGTAATGCAAAATTGTATTTACGGATTCTTCTTTTGCTTTACCTATAAATCCGCAAGTATTAATAACAACAATGTTTCCGTCATCATTTTCATCTTCATGCACCACATTTTTGTTATTTGCCTTTAATTGTCCCATTAACACCTCACTATCATAAAGATTTTTAGAACATCCTAAAGTAACTACGTTAATTTTGTTTTGTTTATTTGTTTTTGTACGCATATTTTAAAAAAAGTTATAAGGTTTACTTTAAATACCTTAAATTTACTGCAAAAGTAACTAAACCTTTTTAAATAAAAGAAGTCTAAGTTTAATATAAAACCTATCTATGAAATATTTAATGATATTAATGCTAATAAGTGTATTTGCATGTAAAAATAATGTAGAACAACAGCGTGAATCGGAGTTGTATTTTCCTCCGCTTGACGGAAATTGGGAAACTACAAATCCAAATATTTTAAATTGGAACACAAACAATTTGAATGATTTATACAACTATTTACAAGAAAAAGAAACAAAGGGATTTATCATTTTGAAAGATGGCAAAATTGTAATTGAAAAATACTTTAATGGTCATAGTAATACAGCAAAATGGAACTGGTATTCGGCTGCTAAAACACTTACAAGTGCAACAATCGGAATTGCTCAAAATGAAGGATTTTTAGATATCAATGATAAAACATCCGATTATCTTGGCTTGCATTGGACTTCATTAGATTTAGATAAAGAAAATTTAATTACGATTAGACATCAACTTACTATGACAACAGGTTTAGATAACACTAACTTTACAAGTACAAATCCTTTAGATTTAACGTATTTAGCAGATGCCGGAACAAGATGGGCATATCACAACGGACCTTATACTTTATTACAAAGCGTAGTTACCAATGCCACAAATATTTCTTTTAATGAATATTTTTATGAAAAAATTCAAGACAAAATAGGTATGAACGGATTTTGGTATATTTTTGGAGATTTGCACATATACAGAAGTACAACTAGAGATATGGCACGATTTGGGTTGCTTATTCTGCGAAATGGAAAATGGAAAGATGAAGATATTATCCCTCAAACTTATTTTAATGAAATGGTAAATTCTTCGCAAAGCATAAATCCATCTTATGGATATTTATGGTGGTTAAACGGTAAAAATAAATACATCTTACCACAATCGCAAGAAGTTCATACCACTAATTTAATTCCAAATGCTCCAAATGATTTAATTGCCGCATTAGGAGCAAATGACCAAAAAATTTACGTTGTACCAAGTAAAAAATTAATAGTTGTTCGTTGTGGTGAAGATGCCAATACCGGTCAACTAACTTTATCAGGATTTGACAATGTACTTTGGGAAAAATTGGGTAATATAATTCCTTAATTTATTTAAAAAACGAATCTACAAATTCAATTTTATTAAAAACTTGGAGGTCATCAATACCTTCGCCTACACCAATATATTTAACGGGAATTTGAAATTGATCGGAAATACCAATTACCACACCACCTTTTGCTGTACCGTCTAATTTAGTAACTGCCAGAGCGTTTACTTCGGTTGCTTTGGTAAATGCTTTGGCTTGTTCAAAGGCATTTTGACCTGTTGAACCATCTAAAACCAAAAGAATTTCGTGAGGAGCATCAGGAACAACTTTTTGCATTACCTTTTTAATTTTGGTAAGTTCATTCATTAAATTTACTTTGTTGTGCAACCTTCCGGCGGTATCAATAATCACCACATCTACATCCTGTTTTACAGCAGATTGCATCGTATCGAAAGCTACAGAAGCAGGATCGGAACCCATTTGTTGTTTTACAATAGGAATACCAACACGATCTGCCCAAATTTGTAATTGGTCTATTGCCGCTGCTCTAAAAGTATCGGCAGCTCCTAACATTACTTTTAATCCTTGTTTATTAAATTGATTAGCTAATTTACCTATGGTTGTAGTTTTACCAACACCATTTACGCCAACAACCATAATTACATATGGTTTTTTATCCTTTGGTATGGTAAATTCGGTTTCGTTACCAACATTAGTCATTGCTAAAAGAGCAGCAATTTCTTCTCGTAAAATTTTATTTAATTCATCTGTTCCTAGATATTTATCTTTAGCAACACGTTTTTCGATACGATCGATAATTTTTAAGGTTGTTTCCACGCCAACATCTGAAGTAACCAAAACTTCTTCTAAATTATCTAAAACCTCATCATCTACTTTAGATTTTCCGGCAACAGCTGTAGATAATTTAGAAAAAAAGGATTTTTTTGTTTTATCTAAACCTTTGTCTAAGGTTTCTTTTTTTTCTTTCGAAAATATTTTTTTAAATAAACTCATCTTAATATTCGGTAATATAATTAGTTGCTGTTATATCATTTTAAGAATCAAAAAACATACCTAAATGTAATTTTTAATCCTAAACTTTACACAAACAAAAAAGCTACTATCTAAAAATAGACAGTAGCTTTAAAGTATACTTTTAAAAAGTAGAATTATTTTGCGAAAAATTCTTTTACTTTACTTGGATCCATAATTTTTTCCACAAAAACGTAAGCACCTGTTTTTGGTGATTTTACCATTTTTACGGCTTTTGTTAATCTTTTAGATCCTGTTTGTAACGTTGCTACTGATTTCTTTGCCATGTCTTAAATTATTTAATTTCTTTATGAACCGTCATTTTCTTTAAGATTGGATTAAATTTCTTTAATTGCAATCTATCCGGCGTATTCTTTTTATTTTTTGTTGTAATATATCTTGAAGTTCCCGGCATACCTGTCGCTTTGTGCTCAGTACACTCTAAAATAACTTGAATTCTATTTCCTTTCTTTGCCATCTTATTCTATGATTATTGGTTTAATATACCGTTATTTCTTGCTTCTTTCAAAACAGCGGCAACACCTAATTTATTAATATTTTTTAATGCTCTTGTAGAAACTTTTAACGTAATCCATCTATCCTCTTCAGGGATATAAAAACGTTTTTTTATTAAGTTTACTTTAAATTTTCTTTTGGTTCTATTCAATGCGTGAGAAACGTTGTTCCCTACCATTGCTTTCTTTCCTGTTATTTCGCAAATTCTAGACATTATTCTTACCTTTTAATTTTGAACGGCAAAAGTAATAATACTTTACAATTCTGACAAACAATTTTTATACTTTTTTTATTTTTTAACAAAAAAAGGTGTTTTTAAGGTTTAACCACTTGATTTAAAAGCATTTTTAAAGCGGTGACACTTGCTTTTTTGATTACTTTTTCACGTGGTTGTCCAAAATTAAATTCTTTTACCATCAAATCATTAGCCGAAGCTATGGCAATAAATACCTCTCCAACGGATTTATCCGTTTTATCAGTTGTTGGCCCGGCATTACCGGTTGTTGCAATAGCAAAATCCGTTTTAAATAATTTTAATACATTTTCTGCCATTTCGCTTGCTACCTCAGCACTTACAACCGAATATTTTTCAATCGTTTTTTTAGAAACTTTTAAAACATTAATCTTTATCTCGGCAGAATAACTTACAATTGTCCCTTTATAATAGCCGGAAGCTCCCGGAACAGCGGTTAATTTTGATGCTATTTTTCCTCCTGTACAACTTTCGGCAGTAGCTAGTGTTAATTTTTTTTCTTTAAAAACAAGCAATATCTCTTGTTCTATTGTATTTGATTTTTCTAAAACAGCAATCTCATCAACTAACTTAACTAATTTTTTAACTTGATTCTCCAGTTTCTTTTTAGTCATTTCATAATTAGTGCCTCTTGCTGTTAATCGTAATCTTGTTTTTCCGTACGAAGGTAAATATGCTAAAGATATTCCTTTAGGCAGATCTTTTTCAAAAGCAACCAATCTTTTAGCAATATTACTTTCTCCTTCGCCATAGGTTTCTATAGTATGATGTAAAATAAAAGGCAGTTTAAATTGCTTTTGTAATTCGGGCAATACACTATTTTGCATTAACCCTTTCATTTCCACCGGAACTCCGGGTAATGAAATGACCACTTTATCGTTTTTTTTAAACCACATTCCGGAAGCTGTGCCATATTCATTTTTAAATATTTTTGCCCTTTCGGGAAGTTGTGCCTGTTCCAAATCCAAATTTGTATATTGGTAATTTATCTTTTTAAACAAATCTATAATGTGATTTTCAATTTCCTTATATTTCACCAACTTATCATCGAAATATTCGGTCAATACATTTTTAGTTATATCGTCGTTTGTTGGTCCTAATCCACCGGTAATTATGATGATATCCGCAATTTCTTCCGCTTGACGAATCGCATTTAAAATAGCTTCTTTTTTATCTTCGATAGAAGTAATTTTAACTACCGAAATACCAACTTTAGTTAATTCTTCAGCAATATACTTAGAATTAGAATCCAGTATTTGACCTATTAAAATCTCATCACCTATGGTTATAATTTCTGCTTGCATTATATTTTTATTATAAATGCAAAGATACTTTAAAAACCCAAAAACGATACTACAACCAATAATTTAAAACAATATAAACGCCTACTATAAGAATTATTTATTTTTAGGATTTAGTTTAAAAACAAGTAATTACATCTAAAAAAAAGAATGTTATTTAAAAAATAATCTTTACATTTGTTCCTTTATCAACTATTAAATATTTTCATTATGAAAAAAAACAAATTACTTTTTTTATTTCTAATCCTCTTTACAGCTGCTTTTGCACAAGATAAGGCTTCTAAAATTTGGACACTTTCTTCTACGCATGAAGCATCAGTTTATCCATTAAAACATAGAAGTTCTACTCCTGTGGAATTTAAAATTTACAAATTAAATTTAGATTTATTAAAAAATCGCCTTGCAGATGCTCCTTTACGGGAAACAAGCGAAGGTTTTTCTGGTGTTGTCATTAGTTTTCCTATGTTAAGTGGAAAATTAGAACAATTTAGAGTGTTTAAATCACCTGTAATGGCAGATGAACTACAAGCCAGATATCCTGAAATTCAGACATATGCTGCACAAGGTATTGATGATCCAACGGCTACCATGCGTTTTAGCATAACCAATCAAGGGTTGCACACCATGATGCTCTCAGGAAAACATGTTGCTAATTATATTGATCCTTATACTACAGATAAAAACTATTATATTGTTTATGGAAGAAATTCTGTTTTAAATGATCCTATGAATGATTTTATTTGTGAAACAGATTCCGGTTACGAGGTAAATTCAAGCAATACTTCCAATCCTTCTACAAATAGAAATGATACTAACGACCAAATCATGCGTACATACAGATTAGCACTTTCTTGTACTGCAGAATATGGTAATATTTTTGCCGGAACCGGAACGGATGCTCAGAAAAAAGCAAATATTTTGGCTCAAATGGTAATCACCATAAATAGAGTTAATGAGGTATATGAAAGAGATTTAGCAATACATCTAAATATTATCGCCAACAATACAAATATTATCTATTACGGAAATACATCCGCAGACCCTTGGAGTGGTGAATACAATAACACTACCCAAACAGTAACTGACAATATTATTGGAAATGCAAATTACGATATTGGTCACAACTTTAATACGTCAGGTGGAGGAAATGCAGGTTGTATTGCTTGTGTTTGTACTACAGGAAGTAAAGGTAGTGGTTATACCGGTAGAGCAGATCCAACAGGTGACGCATTTGATATCGATTATGTTGCCCATGAAATGGGACACCAATTTGGTGGTTACCATACAATGAACACTTGTAGTAGAAGTGGTAACGGACAAACAGAGGTTGAACCTGCCAGTGGTAGTTCTATTATGGGTTATGCAGGTATTTGTTCTGTTAACGTTCAAGGGAATAGTGATGCTCACTTTAACTACGTAAACATTAGAGATATCTCTGCCAACATACAGACCGGAAACAGTACTTGTTCTTCAAATCAAACAATAAACAATTTACCACCGGTTGCAAATGCAGGAAACAACTACTCTATACCAAAAAGTACTGCTTTTATTTTAGAAGGTTCTGCAACTGATGCCGACGGTTTAGCTACATTAACTTACAACTGGTCACAAAATGATCCGGAACAATCACCTAGTGGTGATAATATTTCAGAAAATAACAATGTTGGTCCTTTATACCGTTCTATTTATCCTACCGCATCACCAAAAAGATACATGCCTAAATTTTCTGATGTATTAGGAGGTAATTTAACACCTACTTGGGAGAAAACTCCTGCAGTAGGTCGATTTATGGAATTTGCATTCACCGTTAGAGATAATAGTGTTTTAGGTGGTCAAACCAGTGCAGATTTAATGACTATAAATGTTAATGCAACAGCCGGACCATTTGTTGTAACATCACAAACAGCAGCTGAAACTTGGAATACCGGAGAAACTAAAACAGTTTCTTGGGATGTTGCAGGAACAACAGCTAACGGTATTAATGCTGCAAATGTAAATATTTACTTAGTTAGCGATAATGGGACAATATTAGCCACTTTAGCTTCTAATACGGCTAATGATGGTAATGAAAATATTACTGTTCCTAATATTACATCTGATTTTGCGAGAGTGATGGTTAAACCAACAAACAATATTTTTTATGCAATTAATTCTGCTACTTTGGGTATTAATACTGCTCCTCAAACTTGTACAGGTGTTTGTCCATCAGAAGGTAATACATCATTTTCAACCAGTACAACTCTAGTAAATTTTAATACCATAAACAATGCAAGTGCAAAAGAAAATGGTGCTTATTCTGATTTTACTACTTTATCTACCAGTGTTATACAAGGAAATTCTTATGACTTAACAGTACATGTAAATACTGATGGTAACTATATGGTAGTAAGTAAAGTTTGGTTTGATTGGAATCAAGATTGTGATTTTGATGATGCCGGTGAAGAATATGATTTAGGTTCTGCTGCTAATGTGGCCGATGGTGCTACATCTAATTCACCTTTAAGTATAACTGTTCCTGCTAATGCGATGGTTGGACCAACAGTAATGAGAGTGAGTTCTAAATACACATCTTCAAGCAATGTAATTTATCCTACATCTTGTCAAACAGGATTTGATGGTGAAGTGGAAGATTATACCGTTGAAGTAGTTTCTGCAAATGCAGGCGTTATTGATGATGTAATTAGCGATCATATAAATATTATCAAATCAGACAATAATTTAAGAGTTTACACTTCTAACGGAAGTATCATAAAAAATATTAGCATTTATGATGTTTTAGGTAAAACACTACTTTCAAATAACAATAATACTAATGAAATAAACTTAAATATTTCTAATTTAAAAGTAGGATCTATAGTATTTGTTAAAGCTACATTAGAAAATAATGTGGTTAAAGTCAAAAAAGTTTTTATTAACTAAAAACTTCTATTTTATATCAAAAAAGGCTGTCAATATTTGACAGTCTTTTTTTTTCAATATTGAAAAAAGAACTATTTTTAACAAAAAAACATGTATCTAAAAAATAAAACTGTTTGGATTACCGGAGCTTCTAGTGGAATTGGAAGAGCATTAACCATAGAATTATCCAAAGATAATAATTTAATTCTTTCCTCAAGAAACAAAATTGCTCTGGAAAAGGTTAAAAATGAATGCGAAAATCCTCAAAACATCAGAATATTACCTTTAGACTTGGAAAATTATTCCAATTTTAATAATTTAACAAAACAAGCAATTTTATTTTTTGGAAATATCGATATTTTAATAAACAATGGAGGAATTAGCCAACGCTCTCTTGCAAAAGAAACCAATATTAAAGTGGACAAAAAAATTATGGAAGTTAATTATTTTGGCACCGTTGCCCTTACCAAAGCTATATTACCTCATTTTTTAGAAAACAAAAACGGACATATCATTGTAATCACCAGTGTTGTAGGCAGAATAGGAACACCTCTACGTTCATCGTATGCTGCATCAAAACACGCATTACATGGATTTTTTGATAGTCTAAGAGCTGAGGTTTTTAAAGAAAACATCAAAGTAACGCTTATCTGTCCGGGATTTGTACAAACCAACGTTTCCATAAATGCTTTAACAGGAGACGGAAGTAAACAAAACACAATGGATAAAGCTACCGCAAACGGTCTAAAACCGGAATATGTTGCTAAAAAAATACGATTGGCTATAGAAAAAAATAAAGAAGAAGTCATCATTGGAGGATTAAAAGAGAAATTTTCCGTTTTATTAAAACGTTTTTTTCCTACATTACTTTCTAAATTAGTACGAAAAATACCGGTAACTTAAATAGTAAAGCATAGAAACTTTTATATCTTTGCAAGAACAAAACAAAATCTTATGAAATTTTTTATCGACACAGCTAACTTAGAACAAATTAAAGAAGCACAATCTCTTGGTATTTTAGATGGCGTAACTACCAATCCGTCTTTAATGGCAAAAGAAGGAATTACCGGACAAGAAAATATTATTGATCACTACAAAGCAATTTGTAATTTAGTAGATGGCGATGTTTCTGCCGAAGTAATTGCAACCGATTTTGAAGGAATGATAAAAGAAGGTGAAGCCTTGGCTGCTTTAAATCCACAAATTGTTGTAAAACTACCAATGATTAAAGATGGAATAAAAGCTTGTAAATACTTTTCGGATAAAGGAATAAAAACCAATGTTACACTCGTTTTTTCTGCAGGACAAGCTTTACTTGCCGCGAAAGCCGGAGCAACTTATGTTTCTCCTTTTATAGGAAGATTAGATGATATTTCAACTGATGGTCTGCATTTAATTGCTGAGATTCGTCAGATTTATGATAATTACGGATTTGAAACGGAAATATTAGCTGCTTCCGTAAGACACACAATGCATATTATTGATTGTGCTAAATTAGGAGCAGATGTAATGACCGGTCCTTTAAAAGCAATTGAAGGTTTGTTAAAACATCCTTTAACTGATATTGGTTTGGCTAAATTTTTAGCTGATTACAAAAAAGGAAATTAACAATTTTCTAGGGTTTTGCTTACAGCAAAACCCTTTTTTTATACTTTTTCTCTACAAATCAGTAACCAACAACGTATCTAAATCCAATCTGGTTTTAAGCCAATCTTGCATTTTTTGTTGTTGTATTTTCTTTTTACTTTCAGGAATTGTATCCACCCATTTTATATTAAAAACCGGAATCGTATCTACCGATTTAAAATTGGTAACCAACTTATTTGAAAATGCAATTTCCTTAATGCCATCATAATTTATTTTTGCTTCTTCGCTCAATTTTAAAAACGGAATATGATTTTGTTTCATCTTAGCAATTTCCTGTTCTAAAAAACTAATTTTTTCGTCTTTACTTCTTAAATTGGAATCGCGTTCTTCAATAATTTTTTGATCTCGGGCAACTTGTTCTTTTAACGTCTGAAATTCATTTATTAATTTAGAATCGTCTTTCCCTTTATGAATATATAATTTCACATCAGGTTCCATTCCTAAGGCGATTAATTCTTGTCTCCAACGTTTTTCATCTTCTTGCGATACACTTTTCCCGTAAAGGGTAATTTCGATGCTTTTATTTTTAAAATCCAAATCACTTTCATCTTCATCAATAACCGAAAAACCTTCATTTTTAATTTCGGAAATTAAAGTTTGTGCTTGTTGTTTAAATTTCTTTTCCAGATATAAATTGTAAAACGTATAAACACTAATTCCTAAAACCACAATTGCAACGAAAGATGCGAATCGTGCGATTCTTCTTCGCTTGGCGGAATTAATGTATCGTACCATTGGAAACCGCAAATATTTTACGATTACAAATGTAGATAAAGCGATAAATGTAGCGTTTATTAAAAACAAAAACATCGCACCAAAAAAATAGTTATAATGCTGTGTTGCTAAACCGAAACCTGCAGTACAAAGTGGAGGCATCAAAGCGGTAGCAATAGCGACTCCGGCAACGGTATTTGTTTGTGGTTGTGGTCTGCTAATCGCAATAATCAATGCCAGACCTCCGGAAATAGCAATTAAAACGTCCAATACATTTGGCTGTGTTCGGGCAATTAATTCTTTAGTTTCCTCTTGAAAAAGAGGTATGCTAAAGAACAAAAAAGAGGTAAATAAACTCAATCCTAACATCACACCTAAATTAACCATAGAGCGTTTTAAGGTATCTATATCGTTAATACCAATTGATAGACCAACACCTAAAATAGGACCCATTAATGGTGAAATTAACATCGCACCAATAACAACTGCTGTAGAACTTACATTTAAACCAATCGATGCAATAATTATGGAAAAAACCAAAATCCATGCAGTATGTCCTTTCATTGAGATAGAATCCTTAATACTTTGGATGGTACCTGCTTTATCGGTTGTTTCGCGAATGCTTAACAATTCTTTTAAAAATTGTTTTAGACTCGCAATAAAGCCTTTCATATCCTTTTTGGCTTCTTCCTTAGATGCTTCTATTTTTTTGTCATGTTCTTTTGCTTTCTCTTCCATAAATACTCTAAAAAGACCAATTTACTAATTTTATTTGAATTTTTCGTTTGCTTGTGTTGCTATTTCTTTAATATCTTGTTCTTGATTTTTAGGGAAAATCAATAATACATCATCTTTTTCAACTATAATGTAATTATTTAATCCCTGAATAACGACTTTTTTACCTTTTTGTGTTCTTACAATATTATTCGTGGAGTTTCTAAAAATAGTTTGTGCATTTACAACGGCATTTTCATCCTTGTCCTTTGGTAATTTATCATAAAGTGAACTCCAAGTACCTAAATCGTTCCAACCAAAATCAACAGGCAACACATACACATTATCTGCTTTCTCCATAATACCAAAGTCAATTGAAATATTTTCTGCTTTCGGATATTCTTCATTAATAAAATCATCTTCAAAATTTGTATTATAAACTGATTTTCCTTTGTTAAATAAGGTTTCCATCTGTGGTAAAAAATGTTGATATGCTTTTAAAATGGATTTAGTTGACCAAATAAAAATACCTGCATTCCATAAATAATTTCCTTCTTTTAAAAACTTTTTTGCTATTTCCAAATTTGGCTTTTCGGTAAATTTAAGCACTTTTTTAATCGGATTTTCATCCGATTTATCGTATTGAATATATCCATAACCTGTATTTGGATGATTTGGTTGAATGCCTAAAGTCATTAAAATATCTTTATTTGCACACGCATTAAAAGCCGTTATGATATTCTTTATAAACTCTTTTTCATCTTCAATCCAATGATCGGAAGGAGCTACAACCATAACTGCATTTGGATTTAAAGTACTTATTTTATGTGCTGCATAAGCTACGCAAGGTGCCGTATTACGCATAACCGGTTCTAATAACAATTGATTTTCAGAAATATCGGGCAATTGTTCTAAAACAAGATTTTTATATTTTGAGTTGGTTGAAATTAAAATATTTTCAGTTGGAATTATTTTTTGAAAACGCCTAAAAGTTTTTTGCAGTAAGCTCTCTCCGGCACCTAACATATCGTGGAATTGCTTTGGGAATTCCGTTGTACTCATTGGCCAAAACCTGGAACCTATTCCTCCTGCCATAATCACGGCATAATTATTTTTATTGTTCATTAATTTTAATTTTCAAGAAGCAACACCTCTGCATTTTGATGAAAAAGATATTTCTTTTTTGTTTTAATTTCTGTGCATTCGTAACGTGTTCTTCGTTTATTTCCTTTTACAAAAATACGATTATTATATTGAAATTTACTATTTAAAGGAATTTCGAACATATATGTATTTTCATTTGACACATCTTCCTTTTTTAATTCTAAAGATAAACGCACATCCGAATCGGTACTTGCTTTTGGATTTCGTAAATAATTTGCCAATACATGTAAGATTGATTCCGTAAAAATATCCGGTGTTAAAAAAGGCAGCATTAATTGTTGGAAATTTTGTTTCCACTCAATACCATGCGGTTTTATTTGTCTTATTTTTCGCTTATTTTCTATATGAGTTTTAAGATGGGCTATTTCATGCACTAAGGTTATTAAAAAACGATAGGCATTCATATCTTTATTAATAGTGATTTGATATTGTCCGTTTTTCAATAATCTAAAATCGCCGTGTTTGGTTTTTCGGTTATTTTTAATAATTAATTTAAACTTATATTCTTGCAATAATGCTTCTACTAAACCTATGGAAGATTCCGGAATATATTGATGTATTAGTTGAAATTCGGACATGCATAAAATTTCCGGCAAGATACAAATTCAGTTAAAAAGAAAACGATTATTTTACTAAAAACGGTTGTACTTGGGTGAAATTTTGAGTTTCTAATTTTAGATAATATGTTCCGTTAACAAAATTATCCAATTCAACTGTATTATTAATTGGATTTATAGATGTTAAGAGTTTTTTACCCAAAGCATCATAAATTTCAATTTTCTTGATTTTAGCCATATTTGATTTTAAATGTACAGTAATGTAATTAGAAGCCGGAATTGGGTATAAATTAAATCCTTTTAATTTTTCTTGTCCAACCGATAAAGCAATCAAATCAATAACACCATCATTATCGCTATCGTCACAAGCATCTTGCAACAACCAAATATTTTGATTTGTTTGAAAATCATTCCAATTACTATGACACGGATATTGAAATTGATTTTCCGGACGTGTAATTACAGGTGTATCGGTAACTTGTAAATCGGTTAAAAAATTCATATCTGTTTGTTCTGCACTACCATTACCTAATGCAATATTTTTTGCTTGCATGTTTCCATTAAAAGAATAATCTATTAAAGCATGCGATAACCTGTTTATTGCATAAACATCTAGAGCATCATAAGGCTGAAAATGGCCTGCGTTGTTATAAATTCCGGTATATGAAATATAATGATTTGCATCGTAATGATAGGTTTCCGGAGTACCATCATTATCGGCATCATATTGATAGGTTGTAGCATCGGAGAAAACACGAATAAAATCTTTTTCGGAATTCGGAATATTAATCAATTCAAAAACTGCACGTATTGCTCTTTCATCTGTGTTGTAATTTGCACTACCTTCGTGCATATCGTCATTATTAATTTCAATAAGCAGTTTTACATTTGTTGGATAATTTGTTAAATCGTCTTTGGTTATAACAAGACTATACCAAGGTGCAGTCATAAAAATAAATCTTCCGTTTACTCCCCAATTATGAGGGTTGCCAAAAATTTGTTTTCCGAGCCAAATGGTAGATCCAGCACCGTAAGAATGACCCATTAATCCAACTTTTGAGGTATCAATCCAGTTTGTAAAATGTGTTTGAGCAGAAGCCAACATCATATTTAAAGAAAACTGATATGCTTCTGTTGTATTTCCGGGCGTATTATTATAAATATTTACAACAGCATAACCTTGACTCGCTAAAAAATAAAATAATTTTTCATAGGTATAAGCAGGTCTTCCCCAACCGGAAATAAAATAAATCACCGGTAATTGTTGCATAACAATATCAGGATGATAAAAGTTGATAATACCATCATTTGTATTGTCAATTATTTCGGGTTCATGAATTACATTGTTTGCGCCCCAACTTCCATAACCGTTTGCTATTCCGGAAGTACCATCTTGAAGATCATTATACGAAACTTGTGCCTGTAAGGTAACTACAAATAAAGCAGTTACAATAAATAATATTGCTTTCATTTTTTCTTTTTCTTTTTCTTATGATAAAAGTAGTACAATTCACAATAACAAACGTAACATTTGTTACTTAGTAATTAAGGCGTCGTACTGGATACTTGAATTACTTTTCCATTAAAGAATTTATTTCCATTAAGGGAAAAATCCGCTATATAATTTGCCATTTCACTTGCTGAAACCGGTGCTTGATAATCCGGAAAAGCCTCTGCAAGCATTTCGGTTTGTACGGCTCCGAGTGCCAAAGTATTAAAGGCTATTTGGGCGTCTTTATACTCTTCGGCAAGTAATTCCATTAAAGTAATTACTGCTCCTTTTGAAGAACTGTAAGCCGATAAACCTGCAAATTTAACAGAGCCTTGAACGCCTCCAATACTACTAATTGTTACTACATGAGATTGTGGTTTTAATTTTGGGAGGCACGTTCTAATCATCTCGGCAACAGCAAAAACATTTACTTGATAAACGTCTAAAAAATCTTGATAGGTAGTTTTATAAAATGGCTTGTGAATTAATTTTCCGGCATTATTAATTAAGATATCTACTTTTTCCCAATTGGAATCTATAAAGGATTTTACTTTACTAAATTCATCTATTTTAGATAAATCCATTTGTAAAGGATGAACATTATCGCCTAAATCATTAAGCGGATTTATATTTCTGGAAATAGCCAAAATTTGATGATTCTTATTTGCAAAATACTTCACTAATTCTAAACCAATCCCTCTACTTGCACCTGTAACGATGATATTTTTAGTCATTTTTTTTGTATTATTTATTCTATACCAACCTTCACTAAAAGAAGGAACTTGTTTTTATTTAGTTAAAATTCATAATTCATCACTCATAATTCATCACTCATCAATAATAGCATCTTGAATAACTTGCTGTACTTTTGCTCTAATATCTTCTTTTACCATACCTCGATTTGCCATTGTTGGATATACTCTATTGGATAAAAATACATAAACAATTCCTGTTTTGGGATCTGCCCAGGCAAGGTCTCCGGTAAAACCGGAATGTCCGAAACTTTTATCTGACACACATCCGCAAGTGGCTAAAATATCCGGATTTAACTGTGGTTTATCAAATCCTAAACCTCTACGCACACTATCTTTTCGGTAATAACGATGGTTAAATTTGTCTATCGTTTTGGTTTTAAGAAAGCGTTTTCCTCCATAATAACCTTTTTGCAGATACATTTGCATCATTTTGGCTACGTCTAACGAATTACTAAACAATCCGGCATTCCCACTAACACCACCAAGCATTGCAGCACCCATATCGTGCACATCTCCTTGCAATAATTGGTAACGGAAATACTTATCCTTTTCGGTTGGAACAATTTGTTCTTTTTTAAATTTTTCTAAAGGTTTATAGGTTAAAGTTGTCGCTCCAAGTGGTTTAAAAAACTGCTCTTCATCTAATTTATTTAATGGTTTTTTATATACTTTTTCTAAATAATCTTTAAATAAATAAAAGGCAAATCCACTGTATTTATAACCGGAATTAATACGTTGTGGTGCTTCGGCAATACGTTTGTAGATTGTATCTATATAGTCACTTCGCAAATACAAATTCTCGGCAACACGAATGTTAAATGCTTTACTTCTTTCTTTTCTATAATATTTATCGGATGGTTTTTTAGTAATGGAATCAAGTGTTTTTATATAAAATGGAATCCACGCTTTTAATCTTCCTACGTGTGATAACGCTTCACGAATAGTAACTGTATCTTTATTACTTCCTTTGGTTACAGGAAATGTTTCCCCAAAAGTATCATCCAACTGAAACTTACCTTGTTCCTCTGCTTTCATTATTTGAGGTAAAGCTCCTAATATTTTCGTTAAAGATGCTATATCATAAATACTGTTATCAGTCACTTTTATTTGATTTTTATAGGTATGATAGCCATAATTTTTTCTGAAAATCACTTTGCCGTGTCTAGCAACAAGCACTTGCATTCCCGGAGCCATTTTCTTTTCTAATACTATTTTTGCAATAGAATCTATTTTATTTAATTTAGATGAACTCATTTGCTCTTCCTCAGGATAACCAAATTTTAAACGAAATAAATTAGCCGAACGCAAACCAAAGCCTGCTTTAAAATCGTTATTAATCGTTACCGGTAGCATTCCTTTTGCTCCAAGAGCACCAAAAATTATTTGAGCTGATAAATCTTGTGCAATAGTTGAATTTTGATAGGAAACCAAAACTGCATCGATATTTTTAAAATCTTTGATGTCTTTTAAAGCATACGGACTTGCAAATACATCTAAAATCACTGTGTTATTTTTTGCCAAATTTTGAATGGTCTGCAAATCTTCTTTACTGATTTTATAACTTTTCCAAGGATTTGCATTGGATTTATGTACACCAATAATAAGTATATCGTAATTTTTAGGGTTAAAATTTGCTAAATTATTTATATCAAAAACAGCTATGTTTGTATAATCTTGCAAGCGTTTTTTGAAGACATAATTATCTGATTCGCCTAATTTTATATAAGCAATTTTATGTTTTTCTAAATTTCTTATAGGCAAAATGGCATCATCATCTTTAATTAAAGTAATGGCATTTTCCATTAATTTGCGGTGTAAAATAACATCTTTTACAGTGTTTAAATCTTGCTGAATATTCGTGGTATCTATTGCTTTATAACGATTTAAACCTGCTAAATATTTTGCCATTAATATCCGTTTAACAGAAGTGTTTAATCGTTTTAAAGATAATTTTTTTTCTTTTAACGCCTTTTTGATTTGAGCTTTCGCCGAAGCGACATCTTCTGAAAACAACAACACATCATTTCCGGCTAAGAATGCTTTTAAGTCAATTTTTCCTTTGGTTGAGTTACCGGTTTGGAATTCTAAATCGTCTTCCACGAAAGTGGAAACACCTTTCATATTTAATGCATCGGTAAAGACCAATCCCTTGAATTTTAATTTCTCTCTTAACAAATCCGTTAAAACCTTATGAGATAATGATGTAGGTAACTTTTCATTTTCTGTAAGGCTTGGCACGTTTAAATGTGCAGCCATAATACTTGCTAAATTGTTTTTAAACAATACTTTATAAGGATACAACTCAACACTATCGATTCGTTCTTTACTAAAATTTACCGTTGGCAATGTTTTATGTGAATCGGAATTTGTATCACCGTGACCGGGAAAATGTTTCGCACAAGCCAAGACGTTTTCGCTTTGTAAACCATTAGTAAAAGCCAAAGATTTAGCCGTGACATTGTATTTGTTTTCACCGAAAGAGCGATTGCCTATAATGGGATTATCCGGATTTGTATTAATATCAACAACCGGAGCAAAATTAACGTGTATTCCCATTCTTTTACATTGTTCACCCAAACGTTTCCCAAAATTTTCAATTAAGTGATTATCTCTGATTGCTCCAAGCGTCATATTCCAAGGGAAACGATACGTGTTTTTAAGACGCATATCCAAACCCCATTCGCCATCAAAACCAATGAGCAACGGAATATTGCTTATTTTTTGATATTCATTTGTAAGAATTGCTTGCTTGTTTGGTGTTCCTTGCATAAAGATTAAACCGCCAATTTGATGATTTTTAATAGCTGATTTAATAAAATTGATATGTTGCTTATCTTTATTCGAGTAAGCCGCAAGCATAAATAATTGTCCGATTTTTTGATCCAAAGTCATTTTTTGCATCAGACTATCTACCCATTTTTTTTGATTTACACTATCTTTAGCCTGTAACGGATTTTGAGCAAAGGCAATAAGATGCACAAATAATAAACAAACCGGCAAAATCTTTTTCATATTAATTAGTTTGTATTTTTAAAAATAGCGTGCATGCCAAGCATCTTTTGCTTGTACTTGCCAATTATTTTCAAATTCACTTTTTGTTTTTACTAAATTATTAAAAACAGTCGTGTTTTTAGTTATTTTTCCTTCTTTAACATATTTTTGAAAATCCGGCAATGTTACTGTATTTATATTATCATCTATTTTAAAAATCACTTTCATTCTATCAAACAAATCTACTTGCAAATCATGTTCCAATTCTTTTAAAACAGCAACTGAAGCATCTACCGAACAGCCGGAAGATCCTGTTTTTTCTTCGTCTACTGCTAAAACAATAAATTGATTAAAGGGTAGTTTATATGAAGCTACCAAATCTTTTCCATGACTTTGCCAATTGTTTAAAAATTGTTCTAATTTCTTTTTTACAAGATTTAATTCTTCTTCCTTTAACTCTCTGCTTGCTTGATAAATCCAAACTTTAGAGTTATTTGATAGATCATTAAAAGGTACTAACATAATTTTATAATTTTTGATTGAATTTATTTTGTAAATCTTCTAAAGAATATTCTTTATCTGATTTTTTAGCATACTTTCCTTCTTTAATTTCCTTTAAAACTTTTTTAGTATAAAGCGGAAAATCGGCATTTTGAATCCAATTATAATAACCTCTATCTCTTTTTAAAACGTCTAACACCTTCTGTCCTTTATATTTACCGAATGAAAAAATGGGTTCACCATTATCATCTTTTAGAATAAATCCGGCAAAATCCGCTCTTCCGGTATGATGTGAAAATTCACTTAATTTAGCTACATCATTCTCTAAATCTTCATAACGTTCAATTTGGGCAAGTAAAATTTCGTAAGTGGCAACAGTATCTGCTTCAGCAGAATGTGCATTTTCTAAATCTTTGTTACAATAAAATTTATAACCTGCACTTAAGTTACGTTGTTCTTTTTTATGAAAAATAGTTTGTACATCAATTGCTTTACGGTTTTCCATAGAAAAATCAATTCCTGAACGTAACATTTCTTCCGCTAATAACGGAATATCAAATCTATTGGAGTTAAAACCAGCTAAATCACAACCTGCAATCATCTTGGTAATCTGAGGAGCTAATTCTTTAAATGTAGGCTCTGTTACCACTTTTTCATTGGTTATACCATGAATATCACTCGCTTCTTTTGGAATTTCCATTTCAGGATTTACAAGCCAAGTTTTGAGTTCTTTATTTCCATTAGGATGTACTTTTAAAATGGAAATTTCTACTACTCTATCTTTTGCTATATTAATTCCGGTTGTTTCTAAATCAAAAAATACAATTGGGCGTTCTAAGTTTAATTTCATCGTAATTATTTATAAGGAGTAAAAATACAAATTGCTTTTGTAAAAAAGATTGTATTTCATTTAATTTTATTCACAAAAAAAGAGAACCAAAAATTGGTTCTCTTACTTAGTAGCGGGGACTGGACTCGAACCAGCGACCTTCGGGTTATGAGCCCGACGAGCTACCTACTGCTCTACCCCGCGATTTAGGACTGCAAAGATACATACAATATTGAATATAGCAAGTGTTTTTTTGATTTTTTTACTGTTTTTTATTTTTTCAAAAAAAAAGCGACATAACTATTTGTTATATCGCTTTTTAAAAAAATATTTTTTTCTATCGATTCATCGACATTAAAAATTCTTCGTTACTTTTTGTGTATTTCACTTTATCTTGGATAAATTTCATTGCTTCAACAGGATTCATATCTGCCAAGTATTTGCGTAAAATCCAAATTCGTTGTACATCCTTTTTGTCTAATAACAAATCATCTCTACGTGTACTCGATTTAATTAAATCAATTGCAGGGAATATTCTTCTGTTAGCAATATTACGATCTAATTGAAGCTCCATATTACCTGTACCTTTAAATTCTTCAAAAATAACTTCATCCATTTTAGAACCTGTATCTGTTAAAGCGGTTGCAATAATCGTTAAAGAACCACCACCTTCTATATTACGAGCAGCTCCAAAGAAACGTTTTGGTTTGTGCAAAGCATTTGCATCGATACCTCCGGATAAAATCTTACCGGAAGCAGGAGCAACAGTATTGTATGCTCTTGCCAAACGCGTAATTGAATCTAATAATATCACCACATCGTGACCGGATTCTACCAAACGTTTTGCTTTTTCTAATACAATATTGGCAACTTTTACATGTTTATCTGCAGGTTCATCAAAAGTAGAAGCAACAACTTCACCTTTGGTACTTCTTCGCATATCGGTAACCTCTTCAGGTCGTTCATCAATTAATAAAATAATTTGATACACCTCGGGATGATTTGATGCAATTGCATTAGCGATATCTTTTAACAACATCGTTTTACCTGTTTTGGGTTGTGATACAATCATACCACGTTGCCCTTTACCTATTGGAGAAAACATATCCATTATTCTTGTAGAAAGGGATGCATTTTTACCTGCAATGTTAAATTTTTCTTCCGGAAACAAAGGAGTAAGATGTTCAAAGGAAACACGATCACGAACAATACTTGGAGGTAAACCATTGATTAAAATAACTTTGATTAACGGAAAATATTTTTCACCTTCTTTTGGAGGTCTAACTTCTCCTTTTACGGTATCACCGGTTTTTAGACCAAATAATTTAATTTGCGATTGTGAAACGTAAATATCATCAGGTGAGGAAAGGTAATTATAATCTGATGAGCGAAGAAATCCATATCCTTCATTCATAATATCTAAAACTCCTTCACTTTGAATGATACCATCAAATTCGTAATCAGGATCTCTAAATTTACCTTTATCTTTATTGAAATTCCCTCTTTCGACTTTAGGTTTATTATTTTGAACAGGCTGATTTACAGGTTGCTTTGATGTTTGCTTTGTTACTTTTTGCGGATTCTCTTCCTTTGCTAAAAGTGCTTGTTTTTCTTTTTGTTCTCTTTCTATTTTCTTTCGGTAATTTGGATTTAACATATTTGCTCTTTCGTTTAAACGTTTTTGCTCTTCTGTTAATTCCTTTTTTTGTTTTTTCTTTGCTTTACTTTTTTGAGTTTCAGCAGTGTTTTTAGTTGCTTTTTCTTCTACTTTAACAGCTTTCTGATTTACAACATCTTTTTGTATCGTTTCAATGTCAGCCGGTACTTCAGGCTCTTTTATGGATTTGGCCGGTTTTTTTTCCTCCTCTTTATTTTGAGCAACTTCTTTTATGGTTGTAACTTGTTCCTTTTCTACTTTTTCAGTTTTGGCGGAAACAGCTTCTTTTTTTGGTGTTTCTTTCACAACACGTTTACGAGGTTTTCTTGTTTTTGCTTTAGGTTTTTCTTCTTTGGCACTTTCTTCCGGAAACGGCAACTCATCACCTATTACAGCGGCTTGTTCATCAAGAATCATATAGATTAGATCCATTTTTTTTACTTGACTTGTTTTTTTAAGACCAATTTTTTTTGCAATATCTTGCAATTCAACTAATTTTAGTTGTTTTAATTTTTCAATATCAAACATGCTTATATGTATAAATCGTTATAATAATTTTTATTTTGAAATCTAATAAAAACTTTAGGGAGTTAAATAATTGCAACAAAGATAGGTACAATTCGTTTTATTTAACAATGCAATAGTACAACATTTATTTTAATTATTTTATTTTATTTGTAAAAAAGTTTAATGTATTTTTGCTGTCAATAATACAAAACCTTGTTTTATGTTACAGAGAATTCAAACTTTATTTTTAATCTTAGCGATGTTAGTCTCGGCAGGATTAATTTTTGTATTTCCATTATGGTTTTCAGGTAAAGTTATTGTAACGGCAATGGATACTTTGTCCACTTCAGATTTACTCATTAAACCAATTGGTATTTTGTTTATCATCTCGGCTATTTTGTCATTTACTGCCATTTTTCAATACAAAAATCGAAAATTTCAAATGACTTTGGTTCGTTTGAATATTTTAATAAACTTTTTATTATTAGGTCTTATCGTGTATCATGTACAAAACTTGTCCGGAGAAACTTTAGTTTCTGAGAAGGGCATTGGATCTTTTCTTCCTATTATTGTTATTTTTCTTTTGGTTTTTGCCAATAGATTTATTAAAAAGGATGAAGATCTCGTAAAATCTGTAGATCGATTACGATAACCTTAAATTTAGTTATTATGTGTTTAAAAAGTCGCCTTATTGGCGACTTTTTTATCTTTTACCTAATTCGATTACTTCTAAATTCTGAATTTTTCCGTTATCCAACTCAAATCGCAACATTGTTCTTACTTTATGAAAACCATGTTTACCTGCCGCTCCGGGATTCATATGTAATAAATTCAATTTTTTATCAGGCATTACTTTTAAGATATGCGAATGTCCGGAAATAAATAAATCCGGCGTATGTTTTTTAATATCTTCTCTAATTCTTTTGTCATACCTATTTGGGTAACCTCCAATGTGCGTAATCCATACTTTTACACCTTCTAAAGAGAAGCGATTATCTAAAGGAAATATAGAGCGAATTTCTTGACCGTCTATATTACCATAAACTCCTCTTACAGGTGTTTTTTTGTGTATTTGTTTTATCACTTCAATATTACCAACATCACCTGCATGCCAGACCTCATCGGCTTGTTTTACAAATTTAATAATTTGATCATCTATAAAACTATGTGTATCGGATAATAAGAGTATTTTTTTCAATGAAATTGAATTTAAATATAAAAAACCTCGTAAAGTTACGAGGTTTTTTATATAAGTTGTATTGAACTATTTATTTATTTTTTGTTTTACTTCTTTGGCATATTCTATTAACTTTTTACCATATTTGGATTGTTTAATAGAATCCGGCATTTTATTGATGATTGTATCCATATATTTTGGTGATAAATCATATAAATTTGTTAAAGTAAGATATGGTGCAATTTCATAATTTGCATGATTAAAACAATAATTTAATGTATATCTATATTGTCGCTTGTTAACTCTCTCAATATTTTTTTCGGCAGCTTTAATTAAAAAACTATCTTTTGCCTTATAGGCATCAAATTTTGCCTTAAGATAATTTAATCTTAAATTATTGAATTCGGTTATATATTCTTGATATTTTTCTAATAATTCTTGATTTTTGGAACCTTTTATTTTTGTCTTCTTGGCAAGATTATCAATATCTGCATCTATAATAATATCTCCCTTTTCTGCAAAAAAAGGAATGATATTCTTTGTTCCGGAAAGCGATATGAAATACATTTCAGGACTTTTAATATCATCTTGTAATAAAAAGGTTTCCTTATTAAATAAAGTTACCGAATCTACTTTGATCAAGGCTGTATCTTTAATTTTCTCTAGGTAAACAGTTCCTTTTTGCAATCCTTTAATACGACCACTTACACGCATGTTTTTTTGCTCTTTACTACAAGAAAGAAACATTAAAAAAACACTTAAAATCAGGCTAATTTTCTTCATATATATCAAAAAAATCCCTTTGTAAATTAGACAATTCACAAAAGGACTTATTAAAAATTTAATTTTTCATCTATGCTTCAATCGGATCGATAGAAACATATGATTTATTATCTTTCTTTTTAGTAAATTTTACAATACCATCTACTGCGGCATGAATAGTATGGTCTTTACCCATATAAACATTTTGCCCAGGACGATGTTTTGTTCCTCTTTGACGGATGATGATATTACCTGCTAAAGCAGCTTGACCACCAAAAATTTTTACTCCAAGTCGTTTTGATTCTGACTCTCTACCATTCTTAGAACTACCTACACCTTTCTTATGTGCCATAATATATAGTTTTAAATTGTTTTAATTATTTATTCAATACCGTGATCGTGAGCATCTTGCCAAGCTTTTAGCTCGTCCCATTTTCCTTCAGCCGCCATTTTAGCCTGTTTTGGCCAAGATCCCGGTTTTTTAGAAGCATATCTAGATCCTGCAGCTGCTAAAATTTCTTGCAATTTTTCTACACTTGTTGCTGCTAATTCAGCAAAAGTAGTAATCCCTGCATTGTTAAAAATTTCAGCAATTTTAGGTCCGATACCTTCAATTTTTTTTAAATCATCTCCTTTTGCAGTTGATTTTTTTGCTGTCGTCTTTTTAGCTGCTGCTTTTTTTGGAGCTTCTTTTTTAGTTTCTTTTTTTGCCGGTTTTGCACCGTTGGTTACGATACTTTCAATAACGATTTCCGATAAATATTGACGGTGACCATTTTTTACTTTATAACCTTTTCTACGTTTTTTCTTAAAAACGATTACTTTATCACCTTTTAAGTGATTCAGGATTTTAGCGTTTACCGCTGCACCTTCGATAACTGGGGCGCCTAAAGTAACATTACCATCATCTACTAAAAGAACTTTATCAAAACTAACGTTTGATCCTACCTCTTCTTGTAAACGGTGAACGAATACTTTTTGGTCTTTTTTAACTTTAAATTGTTGCCCTGCTATTTCTACAATTGCATACATAAGTTACTAATTTTACTTTATTTAATTAAACTATCTCCCTCATTGGAAAACGGATGCAAATATACAGATATTTTTGATATTAAAAACTTTTTATTTGTCTTTTTTAAAAGTCTCCAAAAAAAAACCAAAAATCGTGTAACATAGTATGACAAAAATCGTCAAAATATATATCTTTGAAAACAATTAATAACAAAAATTTTAATCAGATGAAAAAAAGTATCCTATTGCTTTTTGGTATTTTAATCGGTAATTCGCTTATGGCACAAAAAGTTAAATTTGAAGAGTATGATTTAGACAATGGTCTACATGTCATTTTACACCAAGACAAAACTGCCCCTGTAGTTACAACCTCTGTGATGTATCATGTTGGAGCAAAAGATGAAAATCCCGATAGAACGGGTTTTGCCCATTTTTTTGAACACCTTTTATTTGAAGGAACCAAAAACATTAAACGTGGTGAATGGTTTAAAATCGTAACATCTAATGGTGGAACCAATAATGCCAATACAACCGATGACAGAACGTATTATTACGAAGTTTTCCCTTCTAACAATCTAGAATTAGGACTTTGGATGGAATCTGAAAGAATGTTACATCCTGTTATTAATCAAATTGGTGTAGATACACAAAATGAAGTTGTAAAAGAAGAAAAAAGATTACGAGTTGATAACCAACCTTACGGGAATTTTTTAGCATCAATAAAAAAGAATTTATTTAAAAAGCACCCTTACCGTTGGGCAACTATTGGCTCAATGGAACATTTAGATGCTGCTTCGCTAGAAGAATTTAGAGCATTTAACAAAAAGTTTTACATCCCAAATAACGCTGTTTTGGTTGTTGCCGGTGATATCGATATAGACAAGACAAAAGAATTGGTTAAAAAATATTTTGGTTCGATACCAAAAGGAAAAGAAATTAAACGAACTAAATTTGAAGAAGAACCTATAACAAAAGAATTTACGGCAGAATATCATGACCCTAACATTCAAATTCCGGCAGTTATGATGGCGTATAGAACTCCATCAATGAAAACCAGAGATGCTTATGTTTTAGACTTGATTTCCACTATTTTAAGTGACGGTAAAAGTTCTAGACTATACAAAAAGATGGTAGATACTAAAAAGGAAGCTTTACAAGTTGGTGCATTTAACATCAGCCAAGAAGATTATGGTATGTACGTTATTTATGCTTTACCTTTAGGCGATACAAAATTGACGGACTTAACCAAAGATATCGACGAAGAAATTACAAAAATAAGAACCGAATTAATCTCTGAAAAAGAATTTCAGAAATTAAAAAATAAAATGGAAAACCAATTTGTAAATTCAAACTCTAGCGTAGAAGGTATTGCAAACTCACTTGCAAAATATTACTTGCTTTTTGGAGACACTAATTTAATTAATAATGAAATAGATATATACAATAGTATAACAAGAGAAGAAATTAAAGATGTGGCAAACAAGTATCTAAAACCAAACCAACGTTTAATCTTAAATTACCTCCCTAAAAAAGAAGCTAATAAAACAAAATAATTATTATCATGAAACGTATTATATTATTATTAATCTTACCAATACTTTCCATTTCGATGAAAGCACAAGTAGATAGAAGTGTACAACCAAAACCGGGACCTGCTCCTGAAATAAATTTAGAAAAACCCGTAACTTTTAAATTAAAAAACGGATTAGAAGTACTTATCGTAGAAAACCATAAATTACCACGAGTAACCGCTTCCCTTACGCTAGACAATCCTCCGATTATCGAAGGCGAAAAAGCAGGATTATCTGATTTAACAGGAAGCCTTCTCGGAAACGGTTCAAAAAAGCTATCAAAAGAAAAATTTGATGAGCAAGTAGATTATCTCGGTGCAAGAGTAAATTTTTGGAGTACCGGAGCAAGAGCAAGTTCTTTAAGTAAATATTTCCCTGAAGTATTTGGATTAATGGCAGATGCTGCTTTAAATCCGGTTTTTACACAAGAAGAATTTGATAAAAAAATTAAACAAACTTTAGATGGATTAAAAGCCGAAGAAAAAAGCGTAAAAGCAGTATCAAATCGTGTACGTAAAGCCATTGGTTATGGGGAAAATCATCCTTACGGTGAATTTACTTCAAAAGAAAGTATTCAAAAAATTACTTTAGACGATGTAAAAAAACACTACAATACCTACTTTAAACCAAACAAAGCGTATTTGGTAATTGTAGGAGATGTTAATCCGAAAGAAGTAAAGAAATTAGTTAAGAAATATTTTAAAAAATGGGAAAAAGGTGGAATTAAAACACCGGAATTCCCACAGCCAAAAAACGTTGCCAAAACCGAAATTGATTTTATCGATATGCCAAATGCCGTACAATCAGAAGTTGGCGTAGTTTACAACACGAAACTACAAATGAAAGATCCGGATTATCACGCTGTTTTGGTTGCTAATCAGATTTTAGGTGGCGATTTTAATTCGTACCTAAATATGAATCTTCGTGAAAAACACGGTTATACTTATGGTGCAAGGTCCGGTATTAATCCGGATAAATATGCTTCTATGTTTAGAACTTCTGCAAGTGTTCGTAATGAAGTTACCGATAGTACTGTAATTCAAACATTAAAAGAAATAAATCGCATAAGAACTGAAAATGTAACAGAAGAAAATCTTAAGAATGTAAAAGCCGGTTATTCCGGAAAATTTGTTAGAGCTCTGGAAAAACCAAGAACTATTGCCAATTATGCTCTAAATATTAAAACAAATGATTTACCGGAAGATTTTTATAAAAACTATCTAAAAAATATCAATGCAGTAAGTGTTTCTGATGTAAAACGAGTTGCAAATAAATATTTTGATGCCGATCACGCTCGTGTTGTTGTTGTAGGTAAAGCAGTTGATGTACTGCCTAATTTAGAAAAACTAGGTTATAAAATTAATTACTATGATAAATATGGTAATCCTACTTCAAAACCTAAAATGAGCAAACCAATTCCTAAAGGAGTTACCGTAAAAACCGTAGTTGATAAATTTATAAAAGCCATTGGCGGAAAAGATAAAATTAATTCTGTTAAGTCTATTAAACAAAAATTTAATGCCGAAATACAAGGACAAAAAATAGATTTAACCAATATTGCAATGGCTCCAAATAAACGAGCTTCAATTGTGGGTGCCGGCGGAATGGTTATGCAAAAAAGCGTTTTTAACGGTAAAGATGGTTATACAATGGCTCGTGGTATGAAAAAACCTTTAGATGCCGAAAAACTAGAAAAAGCCAAAAACGAAACACAACCAATATCAGAATTAGGTTTACTTAAAACAGGTGAGTTAATTGCAATTGAACCTATTGATGGTAAAGATTATTACGTTATTAAAAATAATGATGAAAAAGTATATTTTGATGTGGAAAGCGGTTTAAAATCTAGAATTCTTAAAACTCAGAAAGCACCAAACGGTAAGGAAGTAACACAAGTTATTCGGTTTTTAGATTATAAAGATGTCGATGGCGTTAAATTACCTCATAAAATTTTAGTTCCTATGGGTCCAATGACTTTAGAATTTAAAGCTGTAGAAACCAAAATAAACCAAGATGTTTCTGATGCTGACTTTGAATAAATAGAAATTTTATTTTTCTACAAAAAAGAAAGATCGTCTTAACAAGACGGTCTTTTTTATTTATTCCGATTTACCAAATACACGCCAAATAGAATAACGAATGCCGAGAATAATTGTAAAAATCCTAATTTTTCACCATCTAAAACACCAAAAATTACAGCTATTATCGGAATTAAATAAGTAACCGAAGCAGAAAATATTGGAGAAGAGATTTGCACCAATTTATTAAAAACTGTTTTGGCAATTGCTGTTCCAAATAAAGCCAATATCGCCACATAGGCAATAGAGGTTTTTGTTTGTGGTGTTATTTTAAAACTATCAAAAAAACCGGAGTAATACAATACAATAAGAGTAGGTATGATTAAAATTACAAAATTACCGGTTGTAATTGCCAATGCATTAACATTTTGCAAGTATTTTTTAATAATATTTACATTAAAAGCGTAACCAATCGAAGCAATTAAAATAAAGGAAATATACAAATAGTCCGCTTCAAAATTAATAGATTCTGAATTATAAATAAGCATAATAGTACCTACTAAACCTATTAAAATTCCAATTATTTGTTTTTTCTGAAAAGCATATCCAAAGAATAATGCACCAAACACCAACGTATTAAAAGGTGTAAAAGAGTTTAAAATCGCTGCAAAAGAGCTATCCACTTTTGTAATAGCATAACTAAATAAAAAGGCAGGGAAAAAAGTACCAAAAAAAGCAGTTATGATAATATATTTCCATTCTTCTTTACTTATTTTTTTTAACGAATTAAAGCCAACCAATAATAAAAAAAGAGCTGTTATTAAAATACGCAAAGCACCAACTTGTATTGGTGTTAAACCAATTAAGGCATATTTTATCAAAATAAAAGAGCTGCCCCAAATTACCGATAGAAATATTAAATAAATCCACTTTAATGTTTTTGTTTTCATTTTTGTAATTTCATGCAAAAGTGCGTTTTTATTTAATTTAATTCGATTAAAAAAGATGATTTTTTATTATAGATATATATTTAAAATCTATAGATTTTCCAAAAATCGAATAGTATCTACGCCATCTGCATAATCATCTAATTTTGGCTCTTGTGTTTGCCCAAACGGAATGGTTTTTTTTACAGGTAATTTACTTACAATAACTTGGATTTTATCTTTATCTTGCAATAATTTTTGTTGCAAACTTTCTATATCCTCATAATACTCATAAAACAATGTTGCTATTGGTGATGCATAGCTCGTATCTTCTTTTAGAATTAAAAATCCGTTTTCCAACAATTTAAAATTACTCATTAGAAAAACCGCTTTATTATACGTGTAATTATTTTCGTATTTTTTGTAATTAATAATATCTCTAAACTTATAAATCGCTCTAAAAAAATTATCAAAATCATATCCTTTAGGAACGAATAATTTGGATACTGAACGACATCCTAATCCGAAATATCTAAAAATATCTTCACCCAATTTTTCTAAATCTTCTTTTGTATCTGTATTAGACAAAACTGCTACTCCATTTCGGTTTTTACGAATAATATGCGGATATTTCCCAAAATAGTAATCAAAATATCTCGCTGTATTGTCACTTCCTGTAGCGATAACGGCGTCGTAATCTTGTAATTTTTCTACAAAATTAATCTTGTTTTTAAATTCCGGTTCTACCGTTTCTAAATATTTAGCCAATAGTGGCAATAAAAGCTTATCATTTGAAGATAATTTTGCTTGAATTTTATGATTGGAAATAAGCACACTTAAAAAATCGTGAAAACCTACTAACGGAATATTTCCTGCCATAATTACTGCTATAATTTTAGGTTTAATTTTAGAAACATCATATTTATCTATCCATTTTTTAAGGTCTTTTTCGTTTAGTAATTTCGCCCAACTTTCAATTGCAAACAATACGTTATCTTCGGTAAACCAAGGATTACTTTCTTTTGCTCTTTTTATAAGCATTTTTAATGCATCAAAAAAAACATCATTTTCTTTTATACCGACTTTCTTAACGGTACCCTCTCTTTTAAACTGCTTTAAAAACTTCCCTAATTCACTAAAAGCATTAATTCTTTTTTCTAATAACATTTGTTACAAAGATTTAAAATTGTATTTGTATATTTGCAGCAAAATTAAATTTAAAAATTCAAATGGCAATAATAATAACAGACGAATGTATAAATTGTGGAGCATGTGAACCTGAATGTCCTAATAACGCAATTTATGAAGGTGCCGATGACTGGAAATATTCAGATGGTACTTGTTTAACAGGAAAGGTAGTTTTACCAAATGGTAAAGAAATAGATGCTGATGCCGAAAATGAAGCTTTAAACGATGAAGTATATTTTATTGTGCCTGATAAATGTACTGAATGTGTTGGTTTTCACGAAGAGCCACAATGTGCTGCAGTTTGCCCTGTAGATTGTTGTGTTCCTGATGAAAATCATGTTGAAACTCCGGAGGAACTACTTCAGAAACAAAAATTTCTTCATTGCGAAGAATAAGTTTTTCTTAAAAATTACAATTAGAAAGGTCGATATTTATCGACCTTTTTTATTTCTATAAATACCCAAAACATTACTAAAAGCCATTTGCAATACGCAACATTCTATTTTTATCTAAAAGTTTTATTTCTGCTCTTCCTGTTATAATAATGTTATCCTTTTTAAATTCGGTTAAAGTTCTTATTAAAGATTCTTTTGAAGTGCCAATAATATTTGCCAAATCATCTCTTGATATTCGTACCACACCTGTTGTATTCTTATTTTGTAATTCTTCGTGATGTAATTTTAAAATTAAATTAGCAACTCTTTCCCTTACGGATGCATAAGCCAATTGTAATAACCGTTTCTCTTTATCCATTACATTTCCGGAAATCATTTTAATAAAATTTGCGGCAATTTCTCTGTTTTTAAAAATCAGTGTTTTAAAATCTTCTTTTGGTATTAAAGCAACTTCAGTATTTTCGATTGCAATTGCTGTTCTACTATGTTTAGAGTTATCGGAATTAAATAAACTTAAATAACCAAAAAATTGATTAGGATAATGAATATCATCTAAAAATTCTTTTCCATGAGAATCGGTTTCAATTCTTTTTACCTTTCCGGAAATAATAAAATATACATTTTTTACATAATCTTCTTCTTTAAAAATAATTTCATTTTTTGCATATTTTTTAACGAGTCGCTTATTTTTTAATTCATTTAAAGGTGTAATTTCATTTGCTAAATCCATAAAATCTGACAACCCTTTTATATCTACTTGTTTAATGTCATTAAATGCTTGACTTCGCTTTAAGCGGCATTCAATAGCGTCTAATAAATCCATTTCTTTAAAAGGCTTTGTTAGATAATCATCTGCACCTAAATTCATTCCTTTACGGATGTCTTCTTTTAAATTATTAGAACTTAAAAATATAAACGGAATAGTTGCTGTTTCAGGCAATCTACTCAGAATTCGCAATACTTCATAACCGTTGTATCCGGGCATTTTAATATCACACAATACTAAATCAGGCTGAATTTCTTTAACTAATTTTACACCATCTTTTCCGTTATCTGCTGTATGGACTTTATAATTGGATAGTTCTAAAATATCCACAGTAGTCTCTCTTATATTGAAGTCGTCTTCAATTAAAACAATCTCTTTCATAGTAAACGAATAAAATTAATTTAACGGTATTTTTATATTAAAAACTGTTCCTATATTTTCTTGGCTCTTTACTGCAATCTCTCCTCCTATTTTATCTAAATATTCCTTAACAATACTTAATCCTAGACCCGTACCTTGAATTGCATTTGCATTGCTTGCTCGATAATAGCGATTAAATATTTTATTTTGCTCTTTTTTAGGAATTCCAATACCCGAATCTTTACAAGTTACCGATAAAAATCTGCTACATACACAAGTGTCAAAATAAACTACTGTATTATTATTGGCATATTTAACAGCATTATTTAATAAATTATTTAAAACACTGACTAACATTTCTTCATCTATTTGAATCATTTCATTTCCCTTGTGAGTGTATTTTATATAGATTTTTTTGTGTTTAGCATGATAGATTATGTTAATTACTTCTTCACAAAAAGACTTAATATTCAGTCTTTTAACGAAAACTTCTGAATAATCTTCAATTTTATTTAATTTTAGAAAATCATTTAAAACACCTGTAAGATGTTGTACTGCTGTTTTAATTCTATTAATATTTTTAGTTTGAATATCTTCATATCCAAAACTTCCTTTAAATTTATCTAAAATTTCGGCAGAACTTAAGATTGTTGTTAAAGGAGCACGCAGTTCATGTGAAGTATTTGAAACAAAATCCAATCTTTTTTGATGCTCTTGCATCCTTTGTTTTTCTTTGAATGCTGTATCTTCACTTAAATCTGTTATTTTTAATAATAATAATTTCTGTTGTTGATATTTTATCAATTTAAAAGATACTTCAATTTTAAAAATATCATCATCTTTTCTCTTGGCATACAGGTTTTTATACACTTTGTTGATATTAAATTTATCAGAATTAAAACTCCTATAAATATAGGCATTAATCACGCTAAATTGTTTAATAGAAAACAACGAAGAGATACTCCTATTATATATAGAAGATCGTTTAAATAAAAACATGTGTTCTACTCTTGAATTAGAAAACTTGATATTTCCTTTTTCATTAATAAGTAAAAGTGCATTTTTTGTAGGTTGAAAAAGTAATTTTTCAATTTCTAGTGAGTTGAGGGACATAACTACCATAATTTAACTTTTTTATATTTATTAAGGTAGTTGTTAGTTTGTAACAATACAGCAAATATAAGTTAAGTTTTTTATATAAAATAATAAAATTGATACAAATCATTTTAAAAGTTGATTACCATCATTGCCATAACTTATCCTTTGTAAGACATTTGCAGTATCCGAATGGTTCGGGTAATTTAATCAATCTTATTAATCATAAAATTTTAAAATTATGAAAAAATTATTTTTAACGGTACTATTTTTAAGTACTACAAGTTTATTCTTCGCTCAGTCTAATGTGAGTGTTGTATCTTCAACAGGTAATAGCAATGCTGTTCTTGTTAATCAAACCGGTTTAACCAATGGTTCTGATGTATTACAATTAGGTGATGATAATAGTGCTGATGTAACACAAACCGGAGACAATAACCTATCTGATGTAGACCAAACAGGAGATAGAAATACCGAAATAGCTTCACAAATAGGTGACGGTAACGGTAACACACAATCACAATCCGGAGATGACAATAGTGCAATGGCTGCTCAAACAGGTGATGCAAATGCTTCTACACAAACACAAGTTGGTGATAACAATAGTGGTGATGTAACTCAATCAGGAAATAACAATGTTGCTGTTGAAACGCAAATTGGTGATGGTAATCTTGCTCAAGCAAATCAAACCGGTAATTTTAACACAGGTACACAATCGCAAGTAGGTGATAATAATGATGCATATATTGATCAAGTAGGTGGTTTTAATGTAGCAACACAAAACCAAATTGGTGATGATAATTATGCCTATGCTGAGCAACACGGTAATTTTAACACCTCTAATCAAACACAAACCGGAGATGATAATAATGCACAAGTTTACCAAGGTGAAACGTTTAACAATGCAACGCAAACTCAAACCGGAAATGATAATTATGCTATTTCATTTCAAAATGATTTAAGTACAGGTGGCTCTAATATTTCCATTCAAAATCAAACCGGTAACAATAATACTGCAAGTGTTGATCAAGGTCTTAATTATGCTTTTCAAAATGTAGCTACGCAATTTCAAAATGGAAATTCTAATAATGCAGATGCTTATCAAACAGGTAACAATAACCGTTCTATTGAGGTTCAAGTAGGTAACACAAACGATAGTGAAGTAGATCAAATTGGTGATGATAATCAAAGTGGTGTTGGAGCTGTTCCTAATCCTCCTGCTTCTTTCCCTGCATTTGGTCAATATGGTGATGATAATGTTGCTAAAACAACACAAACAGGAGACAGAAACTTTAGTGGTATCTACCAAGAAGGAGACCGAAATGATGGATCTGTTATGCAATTAGGTAATGACAATCAAGCCGGCATTATGTCTATTGGTGATGACAACCATGCTGCATTAACTTCAACAGGAGATTTAAACATCAATGCAGCGATACAATTAGGAGATAACAATATGGTGGATGCTGATCAAATAGGTGATGGAAATTTATCTGTAGCTTTTCAAGATGGTGATAGCAATACTGTATTGTCTATGCAACAAGGTAATTCTAATTTTAGCACAACAAGTCAAACCGGTATGGGACACTCTAATACAGTAAACCAAATAGGTAATAATAACTCTTCAATAGTTAATCAGAGCAACTAGTGTGTAAACTATCATAATAGTTTATTGAATAAAAGGCTGTCTTTAAAGACAGCCTTTTTAAATAATTTATTTTCTTAAAACAAAATTTTAGTCTTTAATTTTCATTGATACAAATCAATATTCGCTTTGATTTGAATCATTGAAAAACTAAGAGAACTACTTTAAATTTGTAGTATTAATAATAAATATTTTAATGTAATGAAAAAATTAGCCTTTATTTCTCTTGTATTATTTATAATCTCCGGTTCTGTGCATTCTCAAAATATAATTGTTAATGATACGGAAACAATTCAAAATTATTTATACCAAAATCAAGATTCTAAAATTGAAAAAAGTATAGACACAGACACAAATATCTATCAGATTGGCGAAGATAACAACATCGATATAGCTACATCGGAAGAAAACATACAACTTGTAAGACAAGTTGGTGATGCAAATAATTATCAATATTATACTTACTATAACTCAAGTAAGGCTAACTTGGTTATAAATCAATTTGGAGATGAAAACGATATCCAAATTTATGGGCATAACAGTATTGTTGAGCAATTAAAAATCACGCAAACCAATGATCAACGTATTTTAATTTATAATTATTAAAATGATGAAACTCGTAAAAACTCCCTCATTTTTCGTTTTTATATTGATTATGTCTTTTCAAGTTGTATTTTCACAAAACGAAAATAAACTAGATTCTATAAAAGCACAGATTAAATTTTCTAAAAAAGATAATTTAATAAGCATTTACGGAACAGCCATAAATAAATCTAATACACTACAAAACGAATTAGGTTATACCATTTTGGTCTTAAAAAAATATCGCAATAAAATTAAAGGGAAAACTCTACAATCCGGTAAATTTTCCTTAATGAATAACAAATCTAAAATTTTATCCAAACACCAAGTTAATATAAATGGTGATGAACGTATTGTTGTATATCTATATTTAAAAAAAGATGAAAAAACTATTGCTAAAGACAGTCTTAGCATTGGTTCCATTGAAAAAAGATACAGCTTAAATAAAATCAAAGAAGAGGATATTGAATTTAGCGGATTAATCATCGAAAATGTTATGACCAAATTAGGAAAAGATTTTTATGATTACTTCAACCAAGTAAAAATGTTAAGCAATATTAATTATCCTTTTAATATGACTATTAATGAAAAACCTGCTTTAGGAGGCAGAAACAGTGAAGTTAATATTATTGTAAATGACAATTTGGTGTATCGCTTTAGAACAAGACCAAATGATGAGTATTTATATGCACAAGCCAAAATTGCAAATAAACAAATTTATAATTATTACGTAAAAAGAAAAATACTACGAAACAAAATGAAACTTTACTAATTTATTTACTCTAAAATAAGCAATCTAGATTAGTTCTATTAAATATTATTAATGCCCAAAAAAAATCGTTATGAAAAAAAAGCCAATTTTATTTCTATTTTTGTTAGTTGCAACATGTGTTGTATTTTCACAAGAAATAGTGTACAAACCTATTAATCCCTCTTTTTTAGGAGGAAATTCCTTTAATGCAAACTGGTTATTAAGCCAGGCTTCAGCACAGAATAAATACAAAGAAAAAACATCGGATAAAAATAAAAAATCAGATTTGGAAAAATTTACCGAAAGCCTTAACCGACAATTATTAAACCAAATTTCCAGAAACCTTTTTGATAATCAATTTGGAAGTGATGGTTTACAAGAAGGCACATTCACCTTTGGTAGTCTTGTAGTAGATGTTTCACAAACGGCAGATGGTATGCAATTTAGTATTTTTGACACCAATACCGGTGAGCAAACAGTAATAATAATTCCAAATTATTAGATGATGAAAAATTTATTATTACTATTCCTTTTTCCGTTATTAATTGGATGTGCTGCAGTATTTAACCAACCAACAAAAAAACAAGATGCTCGTTTTGGCGAAGAAGTATATTCCAGTTCTTATCTTGAAAAAATAACACCCAAAAAACCGGTAATTGCCGGCGTATATAAATTTAGAGATCAAACCGGACAATACAAACAGGTTGAAAACGGTGTTAGTTATAGTACTTCTGTCACCCAAGGAGCTACAACCATACTAATTAAAGCGTTAGAAGATTCTAAATGGTTTATTCCTATTGAGCGTGAAAATGTAAGTAACCTCCTTAATGAAAGACAAATCATTCGCTCCACACGAAACGAAAACAATAAAAAAAATGGTAAAAAAGAAAAGGTTATTTTACACCCTTTATTATTTGCCGGAATTTTACTCGAAGGAGGAATAATCTCATATGATTCTAACATCATCACCGGTGGAGCAGGTGCCAGATATTTTGGTGCAGGTGCATCCACACAATACAGACAAGATCGAATTACGGTATATCTTAGAGCTGTATCTACTTCCAGCGGTAAAATTTTAAAAACCGTTTACGTTTCTAAAACAATCTTATCACAAGCAATAGATGTTAATCTATTCAGATTTGTAAATTTAAAACGATTACTCGAAGTAGAAACCGGTGTTAGCAAAAACGAACCCGGACAATTAGCAGTTAAAGAAGCTATTGAAAAAGCTGTTGAATCTTTAATTATCGAAGGTATAAAAGACAGTATTTGGCTACCAAATGAAGATAAAAGTATTGTAATCCCTATTTTAAAAGAATATGATAAAGAAAAAGAAATTGCAAAAAACACAGCATTGTTTGATCGTAATTTAACCAAACAACGCGAAAAAAATAGTCTAAGTGTCTCTTTTTTCGGCAATAAATTTGATGGTGATTATGCAACCAAAGAAATAAATTATGATGGCCTGCAAGTAGCTTACAAATATCATTTTGAAAATTCTAATTTTGCAATTGGTGCACGCACTAGCACATTCACTTTAAGTAACGAACCACTGTTTAAAGAACTCTATTTTTCTAGTGAAATAAATTTAGAATACCTCTTTTTACCCAAAGACAAACTCACGCCATTTATCTATATAGGTGCCGGCGGATTGTACAAAGATTTTACACATTATGATTTTAAATTTCATTCAGGATTTGGTTTAGAATACTTAATCAGTAAAAAAATCGGATTAAAAATATTTGGAGAGAAAAATATACTAAATACCGATGAGATAGACTTTAAAAAAGCAGGAAAACAAAATGATGGATATTATAAATTCGGAATTGGATTAAATTTCTACTTTGGGAATTTTGGAAAAAAACAAATTAAAAAAACAAGCCATGAAACAACGATTAAACTACCTTAATATATTCCTGCTTTTTATCTTTTTGATAAGTTGCAGTGAAGAAAAAACAGAATTTACAGGCAAAGGAAAAATCACCGGTAAAGTAATCAAGAAAGATAGTTTTGAACCTATCGAAAATGCAAAAGTAACTATAAATGCTACAAATAATTCTGTTTTTACAAATGAAAATGGCGAATATGAATTTGTAGATATTCCCGAAGGCGAATATTCACTTGAAGCAGAAAAAGAAGAATATGTAAATGGCTTTGAACCGGTTACTGTTACAGCAGAACAAACAATAAATGTTATTATCGAATTACAACGCTCAGATGCTTTAAATGAAGCTCCATCAGCTGTCACTCTATTAACTCCTGAAGATAACTCCATAAACATCGGCACAGAAACAATACTTACCTGGCAAGAGGCTCAAGATCCTGATGATGATAGTTTAATATATCGACTAGAAATTAGAAATGATATGAATAATGATATCATTTTAATAAATGACCTTACCGAAATAAGCTATACCTTAACAGACTTAGAGTATGGCGTAAAATATTTTTGGCAAGTTATTGTAACTGATGGTGTTAACGATGATGTTTATTCAAGTACTTTTGCTTTTAAAACATTAGAATTTCCAAATAATCGTTTTTTATTTACCAGAATTATAAATGGTAATAATGTCATTTTTTCTAGTGATGAGGATGGAAACGAAATCCAATTAACAAGTTTAAATGAAAATTGTTGGCGACCAAGAAAAAACCAGTTAACAAACAAAATTGCCTTTTTAAAAATTTCAAATGGTGAGATTCATTTATTTAAAATGGATATTGATGGTACCAATCAAATTCAAATTACAAATAACATCCAACCAATGGCTTTTAAAAATTCGGAAATCGATTTATCTTGGTCTTCAAACGGAAATCAACTTCTATATGCACATTTTGATAAATTATATAAAATAAATGCCGACGGAAGCGGAAACCAACAAATTTACCAAACTATTGACGGTAGATTTATTACAGAATGTGTCTGGAGTAATGACAGTAATCGCATCGTTTTAAAAACGAATAATAGTAGTGGTTACCAAGCTAGTATTTTTACTATTGATTTAACAGGAAGTATTCTAAACATCGTTGCCGATAATATCTCCGGAGCATTAGGCGGAATTGACATCTCTATCGATAACCAAAAAATACTTTATACTCGAGACATGTCCGGTTTTGAAGACAACATATACAGACAACTAGATTCAAGATTATTTGTTTACGATACAACTACAGGAATATCTGTAGATTATTCAAGTTATAAAACCAATGGCACAAATGATTTAGATCCTAAATTTTCACCTAATGAAGCCGAAATCATATTCGTAAACACTTCAAATGATGGTGTATCTGAAAGAAAAATAGTTACCGTTAGGTTAGATAACGAAGAACTCAGGGATGAGTTATTCACTAATGCTATGATGCCTGATTGGCAATAGAAAGAAAGTTGTTAGTTTTTTTGCCACCAATAATAATTAAAAACTATTATTGGTGGTTTTTTGTGTAAATTTATAGTATAACCTTAAATAATCCATTCTTAATCAAAAACTAATAATCTACAACATATCCAATCCCGGAATATCCGGTAAATTTCCTTTTGCTGCCTTAGACATTTCGGTTTCATTAACTTCATTAGCTTTTTCCAGAGCATTGTTTAAAGCGATAATTAAAAAATCTTCCAAAGCTTCTTTATCTTCAAACAAACTATCATCAATAGAAATACTTCTAATCTCACGATTTGCCGAAGCTTGAACCTTAACTTTTCCGTTTCCGGATTCTCCATCAACCATAACTGTGTTCAAACGAGCTTTAGTTTCTTCAATTTTTTCTTGTGCTTCCTTTAATTTATTAAGCATTTCAGACATATCTCCAAACATAATATTCAATTTTTAAATTCTTCACAAAATTACAAATATTTTTGGTACATTTATTGCAAACTAATAATTGATGAAAACTAAATTACACCTAACTTACTTTTTACCCTTAATTTCTCTTATTTTTGCAACTTCGTGTAAAACAGAAAAAATGACTCAAAATAAAATAACACCTCCAACAGTAGCTAAAAAACCTAAGGAATTAGAAAAATTTGACGATGTAAGAATCGATAATTACTATTGGCTTAACCAACGTGAAAATCCGGAAGTAATTAAATATTTAGAAGATGAAAACAACTATTACGAACAAATAACAGCACATACAGACCAGTTAAAAGACACTCTTTTTAAAGAGATGAAGTCTCGTATTAAAGAAGATGACAGTTCGGTACCATATAAATCAAATAAGTATTTTTATATTACAAAATATGTAAAAGGAGGGCAATATCCGGTTTATTCGCGTAAAAAAGAAAACCTTAAAGCAAAAGAAGAAATTATTTTTGATGTAAACAAAATGGCAGAAAACTACGATTATTTTGCCTTAAACAATTTTAGTATCAGTCCTAATAACGAACTGGCAACTTTTGGAACAGACACCGTTAGCCGAAGACAATACACCATTCAAATAAAAAATTTAAAAACAGGAAAAATATATTCCGAAAAAATAGAAAACACCACAGGAAGTGCCACTTGGGCAAACGACAATAAAACTATTTTCTATACAAAAAAAGACCCAAAAACCCTAAGAAGCTACACCATTATGAAGCACATTTTAGGCACTCCTGTCTCAGAAGATATTGAAGTTTATAACGAAAAAGATGCAACTTTTGACACTTTTATCTACAAAACAAAATCTAAAAAATATCTTGTTATTGGTTCAAACAGCACACTAACTACCGAATATCGTATTTTAGATGCAAATAATCCTAACGGAGAATTTAAAGTTTTTCAACCAAGGAAAAGAGGATTAGAATATCACATTGCACATTTTAAAGACAAATTTTACATCATTACCAATAAAGATGGTGCAAAAAACTTTAAAATAATGAAAACCCCTGAAGATAAAACAACCTTTGAAAATTGGACAGACGAAATTAAACACAGAGAAGATACTTTTATCGAAGATTTTTCCATATTTAAAGATTATCTCGTTTTGGAAGAACGTCACAATGGCCTCGGTAAAATACGAATTAAAAAATGGGATAAATCACAAGATTATTACCTTCCGTTTAACGAAGAAACTTATTCGGCAAGTGTGCATAATAATCCGGAATTTGATACTGAAATCTTACGATACAGTTATGAATCTTTTACCACACCAAGTTCGGTAATCGATTTTAATATGAAAACCAAAGAAAAGGAAATTAAAAAAGAACAAGAAGTTTTAGGCGGAAAATTTGATAAAAACAACTACAAAAGTGAACGTATTTGGGCAGAAGCACGAGACGGAAAGAAAATTCCGGTTTCTATTGTGTATCATAAAGACACCAAACCTTCTAAAGAAACTCCATTGCTTCTCTACGGTTACGGTTCGTATGGCTACACTCTGGAAGATCGTTTCAGCACAACACGTTTAAGCCTTTTAGATAGAGGTTTTATCTATGCCGTAGCACATGTTAGAGGAAGCCAATATTTAGGTCGTGATTGGTATGAAGACGGAAAATTGCTGAAAAAGAAAAATACTTTTTACGATTTTATCGATGCCGGAAAATATTTAGTTAAAAAGCAATATACCTCACCAAAACATCTATATGCAGAAGGCGGTTCTGCCGGAGGTTTATTAATGGGAGCAATTGTAAATATGGAAAGTGATTTATTTAACGGTGTTATTGCCGCTGTTCCGTTTGTAGATGTTTTAACGACGATGTTAGATGACAGTATTCCGTTAACAACAGGAGAATACGATGAATGGGGAAACCCAAATATTAAAGAATATTACGATTATATGAAATCCTATTCGCCTTACGATAATGTACAAGCAAAAAATTACCCAAACATGCTTGTTACAACAGGATTACACGATTCGCAAGTACAATATTTTGAACCTGCGAAATGGGTTGCAAAATTAAGAGAACTAAAAAAAGACAACAAGATACTATTGTTACATACCGATATGAAAGTCGGTCATGGCGGTGCTTCCGGAAGGTTTAATGCCTTAAAAGATATCGCAAAAGACTATAGTTTTATACTCGATTTAGAAGGAGTCAGCAAATAAATTGTGCTATTTTAAAAAATAGTATTAAATTTGCATGTTATTTATGTTTAATCATGTATTGATTTTATGGAACAAAATTTAGGAATTACAAACAATATCTTAGAGTTAATTGGTAAAACACCAATGATAAAACTCAACAGGATTACAAAAGGTTTAAAAGGGGAATTTTTCACAAAGTTTGAAGGTTACAATCCGGGGCATTCTACAAAAGACCGTATTGCACTCCACATTATAGAACAAGCCGAAAAACAAGGAATTCTAAAAAAAGGAACTACAATCATTGAAACGACATCTGGAAACACCGGTTTTAGTTTAGCAATGGTAAGCATCATAAAAGGATACGAATGTATTTTGGCGGTTAGCTCAAAGTCTTCTATGGATAAAATCGATATGCTTAAAGCAATGGGTGCGAAAGTATATGTTTGTCCGGCTCACGTATCTGCCAATGACCCAAGATCTTATTATCAAGTAGCAAAACGTTTGCACGAAGAAACTGCTGATTCGATTTACATTAACCAATATTTTAACCAGTTAAATGCAGATGCACACTATGCTTCTACAGGTCCCGAAATTTGGGAACAAACACAAGGTAAAATTACCCATTTAGTTGCAGCAAGTGGTACCGGAGGAACGATATCAGGAACCGCTAAGTATTTAAAAGAGAAAAATCCTAACATTAAAATTTTAGGTGTAGATGCTTTTGGTTCGGTATTAAAAAAGTTTCATGAAACAAAAGAATTAGATCCAGCCGAAATATATCCATACAGAATTGAAGGTCTTGGTAAAAATTTAATTCCAACAGCTACAAATTTTGATATCATTGATAAATTTGAAAAAGTAAGTGATGAAGATGCTGCTCACAGAGCAAGAGAAATAGCTTTAACCGAAGGTATTTTTGCCGGTTACACTAGTGGTGCGGCTATGCAAGCAACTATTCAATTAGCAAAACAAGGTGAATTTGATGAAAATTCAAAAGTAGTGATTATTTTTCCCGATCACGGTTCAAGATACATGAGTAAAATATATAATGATAATTGGATGGCTGAACAAGGCTTTTTTGATACTCAAAAATACGTACAACAAGTGGTTGAGTTTATTAAATAAACCAAATACCATTAAAAATAACACTCTAAAAACCGATAAATTATCGGTTTTTTTTATGTAGTTACACTAATGTAAAAAATAAATAGTAATTTCGCAGTTGCTAATAAAATACACATAACAAATTTAGTGGTTTGTTATCCAATTTAATAAACGAAAGCAATGAGAGATTTATTCGACAGAATTAAAAAAGATAAAGGTCCATTAGGAAAATGGGCTAAACAAGCAGAAGGATATTACGTTTTTCCTAAATTAGAAGGACCTATTTCCAATAGAATGAAATTTAACGGTAAAGAAGTTATAACATGGAGTATTAACGATTACCTTGGTTTGGCAAATAATCCGGAAGTGATAAAAACAGATGGTGAGGCAGCATTAGAACACGGTATGGCGTATCCTATGGGAGCCCGAATGATGTCCGGACACACAAAATACCATGAGCAATTAGAAAAAGAATGTGCCGAGTTTGTAGAAAAAGAAGCGGCATATTTAGTTAATTTCGGTTATCAAGGAATGGTTTCCGCAATTGATGCTCTTGTTTCTAAAAATGATGTGATAGTTTACGATATGGATTCGCATGCATGCATTATTGACGGTGTTCGCTTGCATCACGGAAAACGTTTTACATTTAAACATAATGATATTGAAAGTTTAGAATTAAACCTAAAACGTGCTACAAAAATAGCTAATGAAACAGGTGGAGGTATATTAGTTATCTCGGAAGGTGTTTTTGGTATGCGTGGCGAACAAGGAAAGCTTAAAGAAATTGCGGCACTAAAAGAAAATTATAATTTCCGATTATTAGTAGATGATGCTCATGGATTTGGAACACTTGGCAAAAACGGAAAAGGAACCGGTGTTGAACAAGGCGTGCAAGATGAAATAGATGTTTACTTTGCAACCTTTGCAAAATCCATGGCAGGATTTGGAGCATTTTTTGCAGCAGATAAAGATATTATCCAATATTTACAATACAATATGCGTTCGCAAATGTTTGCAAAATCCCTACCAATGGCAATGGTAAAAGGTGCTCTAAAGCGTTTGGATATGATTAGAACCATGCCTGAGCTAAAAGATAATCTTTGGAAAATAACCAACGCATTACAAAACGGATTAAAAGAAAACGGATTTAACATCGGTAATACCAACACTTGTGTAACTCCTGTGTTTTTAGAAGGCGATGTGCCGGAAGCAATGGCATTGGTACATGATTTAAGAGAAAATTACCACGTTTTTTGTTCTATTGTAATTTATCCGGTAATCCCTAAGGGAATGATGATTTTAAGATTAATCCCAACAGCATCTCACACCTTAAAGGATGTAGAAGAATCTATTGAAGCGTTTAAAGCAATTCGCACCAAGTTAGAATCCGGTATTTACGCTAGAATTGGAAAGGCGATGATAGAAAAATAAAATTTTTTTATATAGTTTACAAAAAAATCTCATCTAGAAAAGATGAGATTTTTTTGTTATTCTTCATATCATAATTAGTAAATCAATCAAAACCTTGCTCCTCTCCTACTTCAACATGCTGTGTATTAATTACTGTATTCGTATTTTTATCTACCACAAAAACGACCAAAGTTAAATTTTCTTGATTTTCTATATTATCAGGTAGTATTTCTTGTAAATCAAAGTGGTAAACATTATCCGTTACCGATTCAGTATTTGGTATGGTATCTCCGTAAATATCGGTATATACTTTTCTAAGCACATCATTATGCTCAAAATCTACTAAAGTATAATCTCCTCCAAAAAATGAAGTATAATTAGTTTGATTGTGTATTAGACCATTTTCCAACAAATAAACAACAACTCCTAAATTGGTATAATCCTGAGCAAAACCAATACGAATAGAAGCGTTTAATGTATTATTAGAGGCAGATTTTAAAAATCATAAAAACCTCCACTAAAAATGGAGGTTTTTTTATGAAAAATAAGTACTTTTATACAATGAATACCAACAAAAAAGAAATACAAACAAAAATAGAATCCGAAATTTTTAAAACAACGGAAAATATAAAACAGTTAAAAGAATTCACCAAACCCATAGAACCGGATTGTGCTATTGGCAGAGTAAGTAGAATGGATGCCATAAACAATAAAGCGATTAACGAAAATGCACTCCAAAAAGCTGAACAAAAATTAAATGCTCTTAAAATTGCTTTAAAGCGAATTGATGAACCTGATTTTGGCAAATGTGCAAGATGTAAAAATGAAATTCCGCTTGGACGAATTTTACTCATGCCGCAAAGTAGATTTTGTGTATATTGTGCTTCAAAATAAAAAACTGTAACAGTTATTACAAAACTGCAACATATAAAAGAAGAATAAAAAACTATGGAACAAAACGCTACTTTTCCAATAAAACAAATCGAACTCGAAAAATTACGCGATGAAGCTTCATCATATCTAAAAACTGTTTATTGGGAGCAAGGATTACGTGCCAAAAACAAAGAAAATAGCAAGCAACAAGAAAATATTTTACTATTTCTATCCAAAGCAACAAACGGATCTTCGGCAGTTGATAGTACCTCAGTTTCTAAAACTATCTTAAAATTAAAAAAGAAATTGTTGCCGGATTCTTTGGCTATTCCGTTAAAATTAAACAAAACTTTAATGGTACTTCAAGATGCCATTACAATCGGACTTTGGCTTAAAGATGCCTATTACGATTCATCAGGACTATCCGTTTTACACGAAAAAAAAACAACATTAGACAATGTACAAAAAAGAGAATTTGAATCTAAAATGCAAACCGCAACCGCTTTTATGCTTTTCGGAATTGCATATGCAGCTCTTTACCACATAAAAGAAGATGCAAATGATGATTTATCGGTAATGAAAAATAAATTTTCCGGAATTCCGGAACTGGCTTTAACCACGCCTCTAAAAGGGATTTCCAGCATGCTTTTCTATTATGATAAATACTTAAATCATCCTGATGTTATAAAAACCGAACAAGATATAGCTGACTTTACTTACGTCTATTTTGAAGCTATCATAAATGAAATTATACAACGTAAAGAAAGTCTGGATTATAGCGAAAGCATTGAAGACAGAACCTATAAAAAAGAAAATTCGGATTTTGCTATCTCAGGTTGGAAAACCGATTTTGATGCAAGCATAAAAAGTGTTGAATTTAACCAAATTAAATTTGAACAAATTGTTGGTAACCGTGATGCCAAACACTTTTCCAAACGATTAATAGAAAGAATGCTTGCCTATGATTTTGAGACCAAAAAAAATCCGTTTCAAGAACTTGGTGGTTTTATTCCGGTTTTTATGGGATATGGAATTCCCGGCACAGGAAAAAGCATGCTTATCGCTGCAATTGCTACCAAATTAAAGGAATATGCAGATGCATTAAACATTCCATTTTTATTTCATCCAATGCCGGACACGTTAATATCAACTTTTCAAGGAGGTTCTGCCGAAAAAATGGTACAATGGATGAAGCCTTTACAAAATCCGGATACGCTAATATTTGCCCCAATAGATGATGCCGAAAACAACTTACAAGAAAGAACTGCACAAGGTGTTTCTGCCGGTGTAAAAGAAGTTATTGGTGTATTTTTACGCTATACCGAAGGTGCTTACGCTGTAAATCACGGTAATGCTTCCATAGGTTTGTTTACCAATTTACCCGAAATGTTAGATAAAGCCATCTTGTCTAGAATACAAGGAAGATTTAAAATTGATGGTGCCAGAACCATTCCGGATTTTTTAGATCAAGATTATATTTGGTGGAATAAATTAAATAAAATTTCACCGGATTTTGTAAATATGAAAAATCCAGATTACCAATGGTTAAGCGAACAAAAATTAGCAAAAAACCTAAATGAAATTTTAAAAAACCACAACAAACCTACGGAGGAGCACATTCTAGAAATTTTTGAACAAACCGAAAAAAAACACCATTATAACGAACATCAATTTTATGCAGAACTGTACAAAGGTATTCAAGAAAAATTTCCTTTCTTTTCCTCTCGAGACATTCGCAACATACAAAAAGCTGTTTCCATGCGATTAACCGATTTTGATTTACCAAGTGAATGGTTAGAAAATCCGGAACTCTTTTTAAGAAAAAAATACGACACTAAATACAAAATGCTGCAAGATGTTATGAAACAAAATATGAAAGGATTAAACTTTTCGGATATTAGAAAACAAGAAGCCATTCGTTATTTAGATAATATGGCTATTATTGCAGATACCGATTTTAAACGGAAAGTAGAAAATAGAATAAAAGAAATGCAAATCCGTTTAGAAGCTGAAAAACAATTTAAAAAACAATAGTTATGATACGCCAACCAATTAATTTTAAAAAATGGATTGATGATAACCGCCATTTATTAAAACCTCCGGTAGCAAATAAAGTTGTTTGGAAAGATGCCGACTACATCGTTATGGTCGTTGGCGGACCAAACAACAGAAAAGATTACCACTATAATGAAACTCCGGAATATTTTCATCAAATTGAAGGAGATATGGTTTTAAAAATAATAGATAACGGCATACCTAAAGACATTACCATTAAGGAAGGTGAAATTTTTGTATTGCCGGCAAAAGTACCACATTCACCACAACGTTTTAAAGACACCATTGGTTTGGTAATTGAATATCCACGTGATAAAAATATGTTGGATGCTTTAGAATGGTATTGCGAAAATTGCAATAATCTATTGTATCGCGAAGAATTTGCTTTAAAAGATATTGAAACAGATATGCCGGCAATTTTTGATCGTTTTTATTCCGATAAGGAAAAATGCACCTGTAAAAAATGCGGCTCTTACATGAAAAAACCTGTTTTACAAAAATAAAACAGGTTTTTAAAATCTATTATATTTTAAATTAACGCAATCTAAATTTTACATTTTGCTCAATTAAATTATCAATTTCCACCTGAACAGCATTGTTTAATAAATTTTGCTTCATTCCGGTAACGTTACTAACCGCTTTCATATAAAAAATATGGTATGCTTCGGCAATTAACGAAAGAACTGTTGTACTTAATTTAATCCAAGCTGTTTTTAAAGCAATTGCATCCTCTTTTGGTAACTGCAAAATTGCCTGTGTAAAAATAATATCAGATACTCTACCCATCATAGCAATCATCATATTATTGGTTACTTTACGTTTTACGTGTAAAATACCAACAAAGGTTTGCCATGACCAATATTCTAAATCAAAATTTCCATCTATGGTTTTTACTACCCAATCTGTAAGAGACTTTTCTCGTATTTCTCTTTCTCCCGGCTTAAAAACCGCTTTGGTTTTTTCATTACTATATAATGTATCGTAAAAATCTTGTACTATAACTCCTGCCAATGAAAAAATAAATTCTTTATTCTTTTTAAGCACCTGAATATCTTCCGGTGTTAATTGTGTTTGTTTTGGCATTGCAGCCAATATGTCTTGCGTAAGTGTATCTAACATAATATTGTTGTTCATTTTTTTATAACTTTAAATTTTTATACAAATTTAAAGTTTATAAAATTAAAAAATATGATTAATGTCAATAAAAAACAACATACCAATGTATGTTGTAGTTTGTATATTATTTTTTATACTAATTTTAAATGATAGATCTAATATTCAAATCTAAGCTACTTTCATTATTTAAAATATCGGAAATTTCTTTAACAGAAGCATCTAAATACATCATTAAAAGACCTAATTTTGTATTTTCTTTAGCTATTAATCCTAAAATCGTATCTTTATTTACATCTTTTAATAAGATATATCCGTTATCCGTTTTGATATAAAATTGGTTAATTCCTCCTTTATTTAAATCGTTGGAAAACTTTTCACCCATAGAGTGCAATGATGCAATCATCACTGCCATTCTATCTTCGTTTTCTGCATTTACAGACGAAATAGTTAAACCCTCAGAATTTACTAAAACTGCCGCATCCGAATTGGTATTATCTACTAAATTTGCTAAAATATTATCCAAATTATTCATAATTTTTCTTTTTAAATTTATTTCAAAAGTAAAACATTTTTTATATTTTTACAAATAAATAGATAAATAGTTTTAAATAACTAAAAACATACAAAAATGGGAGTTAATAAAAACATCGATGAGTTAAGAAAAGAGTTAGCAAACATGCATAAAATGTTTGATAGCGTTTTGGTAGATAAAAAAAGTACTTCTAGCAAAAGCACTTTAACAAAAGATGATAAAAAAACTACAGAAGAGAATTCTTTTGTTAAAAATCCAACATCCAACAAAGAATCTATCACTAATAATTCAACTTTTTCTGATGAAAAGAAAATTAAAAATGAAGAAAAAACACCAAACAAAGTTGAAAGTAAAGAAATTTTTACAGAAGAAATAAAAACAGAAGCAATAGAATTAAATGAAGAAACTATAAAGGAAGTTAATCCTGAGACCGTATCTGAAATAGAAATTAAAGACGTAACAGAAGAACAAATTAATCCTGAAACTATATCTGAAATAAAAATCAAAGACCAAACAGAAGAGCAAGTGATTCCTGAAACTGAATCAGAAATAGAAATTAAAAACAAAACAGAAGAAAATGAAAATTTAGATGATATTACTTTTTCTTTTGATGAAACAACCGAAATAATAGATAAATCCAATTCAAAAGTTATAAACCTCCACAAAAAAGAGCAATATTTAAGCATCCGTGAAAAATTGGAAAAAATTAAAAACGAAATAAAACAAAAGGAATTAGAACTTAAAAATAAAAAATAACCTTTTTACTAATTATTTTTAATAAGTTTTTATAACTATCCTTTTGTAGTGTGGTGTAAATTTCAAATCTTTGCACAAACACAACAGAATGCCAAAAAACAACAGTATTAAGTCCGTTTTAATCTTAGGATCCGGACCAATAGTAATCGGTCAAGCATGCGAATTTGATTACTCCGGAACGCAATCCATCAGGTCTTTAAAAGAAGAAGGTATTGAAGTTACACTTCTCAATTCAAATCCTGCAACCATTATGACCGACCCTTCAATGGGAGATCATATTTACTTAAAACCCTTAACGACAAAATCTATTGTCGAAATCTTAAAAAAACATCCAAACATCGATGCTGTTTTACCTACAATGGGAGGTCAAACAGCATTAAATTTATGTATTAAAGCTGATGATAAAGGTATTTGGGATGATTTTAATGTAAAAATGATTGGTGTTGATATCGATGCTATTAAAATCACCGAAGACCGTGAAAAATTTAGGGTTTTAATGAATAAAATCGGTATTCCGCAAGCTCCAAGTAAAACAGCAACTTCCTTTTTAGAAGGAAAAGAAATTGCACAAGAATTCGGTTTTCCTTTGGTTATTAGGCCTTCCTTTACCTTAGGAGGTTCCGGTGCTTCTATCGTTTACGAAAAAGAAGATTTTGATAAATTATTACAACGTGGTTTAGAAGCATCTCCTATTCACGAAGTGCTAATCGACAAAGCTCTAATTGGCTGGAAAGAATTTGAATTAGAATTATTACGAGATAGCAATGACAACGTTATTATTATATGTACAGTCGAAAATATGGATCCTATGGGTATTCATACCGGAGACTCCATAACCGTTGCTCCTGCCATGACATTAAGCGATACAACTTTTCAAAAAATGCGTGATTACGCAATAAAAATGATGCGTTCCATTGGTGATTTTGCCGGAGGTTGTAACGTGCAGTTTGCGGTTAGTCCTGATGAAAAAGAAGATATTATCGCTATTGAAATTAACCCCAGAGTATCTCGCTCTTCCGCTTTAGCATCTAAAGCAACCGGTTATCCAATTGCAAAAGTTGCTACTAAATTGGCTTTAGGCTACCATTTAGACGAACTCAAAAATCAAATAACCAAAACGACATCCGCTTTTTTTGAACCTTCACTCGATTATGTAATTGTTAAAATCCCACGATGGAATTTCGATAAATTCGAAGGCTCTGAACGTACTTTAGGACTACAAATGAAATCCGTTGGTGAAGTAATGGGAATCGGTCGCTCCTTTCAGGAAGCACTACACAAAGCAACTCAATCTTTAGAAATTAAACGTAATGGTATTGGTGCCGACGGAAAAGGCTATAAAAAATATGACGAAATAATAGAAAAACTAAAAAATCCGAGTTGGGACAGGGTTTTTGTAATTTATGACGCAATTCAAGCCGGCGTTTCACTACACAGAATACACGAAATCACCAAAATTGATATGTGGTTCTTAAAACAATACGAAGAATTACACCTTTTGGAAAAAGAAATCAAACAATATTCATTAGACACCTTACCAAAAGAATTACTAATTACAGCAAAACAAAAAGGCTACGGTGATCGTCAAATTGCACATATGTTAAATTGTTTGGAAAGTCAGGTTTATAAAAAAAGACAAGAACAAAACATACAAAGAGTTTTTAAAATAGTAGATACTTGTGCAGCAGAATTTCCTGCCGAAACACCTTACTACTACTCTACTTTTGAAAACAATCTTACCAAAAACAATAAAACATTTTCCGAAAATGAATCACCTGTTTCCGATAGAAAAAAGGTAATTATTTTGGGTTCTGGTCCTAATAGAATCGGACAAGGAATTGAGTTTGATTACTGCTGCGTACACGGCGTTTTGGCCGCAAAGGAATGTGGTTACGAAACGATTATGATAAATTGTAATCCCGAAACCGTATCTACCGATTTTGATATTGCAGACAAATTATATTTTGAACCGGTTTTCTGGGAACATATCTACGACATCATCCAACACGAAAAACCCGAAGGTGTTATCGTACAACTTGGTGGACAAACTGCTTTAAAACTAGCCGAAAAATTAAACAAATACGGCATAAAAATTCTAGGAACCAGTTATGATGCCTTAGATTTAGCTGAGGATAGAGGGCGTTTTTCTAAACTTTTAAAAGAGTTAAACATTCCGTATCCGGAATTTGGTACAGCAACCAATGCAGATGAAGCATTGGAAATTGCCAAAAAATTGGATTTTCCTATCTTAGTAAGACCAAGTTATGTACTTGGTGGACAAGGAATGAAAATTGTTATTAACGAACAAGAACTCGAAGCTCACGTTGTAGATATTTTACGAAAAATACCAAATAATTTATTGCTTTTAGATCACTATTTAGACGGAGCAATCGAGGCGGAAGCAGATGCTATTTGCGATGGTGAAAACGTTTACATTATAGGTATTATGGAACATATCGAACCTTGTGGCGTACATTCCGGAGATTCTAATGCTACCTTACCTCCTTTTAATTTAGGTGAATTTGTGATGCAACAAATAAAAGACCACACAAAAAAAATCGCTCTTGCTTTACAAACCGTCGGACTGATAAACATACAATTTGCCATAAAAGACGATATTGTTTATATTATTGAGGCAAACCCTAGAGCATCGAGAACCGTACCTTTTATATCAAAAGCATACAAAGAACCTTATGTTAATTTTGCAACCAAAGTAATGTTAGGTAAAAATAAAGTAACCGATTTTAAATTTAATCCGCAACTAAAAGGATTTGCTATTAAACAACCGGTTTTCTCTTTTGATAAATTCCCTAATGTAAATAAAAATTTAGGTCCAGAAATGAAATCAACCGGAGAAAGTATTCTTTTTATAGATGACTTAAAAGATGATAAATTTTATGATTTATATTCTAGAAGAAAAATGTATTTGAGTAGGTAGATATTTGAATATTCTATTACAACTTATTCTAACCTAATACCTTTTTAATTAATCATTTAATATGAAAATAATTCATTTAAAAAAAAAACCTATATTTGTAAAATAAAAGGTAACAATATAAATATCATCTTTTTATAATTAAATTCTATGAAAGCACCCCTTAAAACCAGAAAAGAATGGAAACAATTATTGACAGGAGAAATAAATCCTTCGATAAAGAATTTCTTCTTTCAAATGAAAATTACACAAGCAAAAATACAAATTGAAAAAAAAATCGTACCATTAGACAAGGCTATTGAAGATTTACAAACATTATGTCAAAAATTTATCAAAGCTAATAATATGTACGATGATTTAAAAACTGTTTTTGGATCAAATTATGAAGAAGAAGATAAACGTAGTGTTACTAAAAAAGAAGAAAACACAATTAATTTACAGTATGACAATGAATGGCTAAATACCCAGTTACAGTACGAAAAACAAATTATGTTTTATAAAAATCAACTCTCTTTAAAAGAAAAAGAACTCAAAGAAAAAGAAAAATTAATCCATTTATTACAAGAAGATAATGTAATATTAAAAAAGAAAAACAATTTACTATACGATAGTATTTTTAAAATAAACCAGTTAGAAGAAGAAGGATTAAATGAACAAGAAAATTCAACAAATGAAAAAAATTGGTCTTTTTTTAAAATTTTTAAAAAAACAAAATAATGACTAGCAAATTATATACATTTGAAGAAGTCGTAGCTATGATAAAACAAGGAATGATTCTATCTCTTGCTGCAGATGAAAGATTACTAAAAAAATTACCTCTAGGTAATTGGATTGCCGGAACAATACCCTATTTTATGGATGAAGATTCTTGTAAATTTGATCAAAATAAAATTTTTGTAAATCAAATAGAATTATATAATGACGAATATAAAATAGAAATCTATGATGAAAATAGTATCGAAAATATTGTAAAGGATACATATAAAAATGGATATGCAATACTGATAATTCCTCCTTTTACAAAGATTCATCAAAATTATGCTATTCATACAGAATTTCTAGATGGTCTATATAATAATCCAATTGTTGGATGGGTATCAGGATCTGATTTAAACTCCAATGATGTACCAAAGGTTTTTTGTGGTAAAACAAATGAAATATTTGAAAATAAGGCTGTTGCAATTCACGTGTCCTTACCGGACAATAAATTTGCTCAAGTTAATATTGTAAATATTTTTAAACCAAATGCTAATGGAGATGAAATTAAATTTTATAATGAAACT
>JALSLI010000055.1 GCA_026988395.1 Flavobacteriaceae bacterium
GATTACAAAAAATCCAAACCCAAGTACAAATCCTAATACTGGTAGAATAACAATTCCGGAAATAAAAAACAAAGCCGGAAACTGATGAAAATAATACAAGCTTATTGGTAAAACTCCTATTTGTGCACTTAACGAAACGGTAAATATTGTCCAAAAAAGACGTATGATTTTAGTCTTAGGCAACCATAAATTCATAAAAACAGGATTCCAATAGATAATAGAAAAAACTGCCAAATAACTTAATTGAAATCCGATATCCATTATATATTGTGGATGAATGAGCAGTAAAATAAAAACAGAAAGAAACAAGTTGTTAATCGCAGCCGATTTTCGATTTACCAAAACACCAATTGCCAATGCTGTAAACATGGTTGCCGAACGAATTATTGAAGCCGTATATCCTGCCAAAAAAGCATAAAGCCAAATAAATATAATGGCAAATATATATTGCATGAATTTTCCTTTTTTCTTACCCAAAATCCATAAAAACGGATAAAATATAAAGAGTAAAATGGCAAATAGAATTCCTATGTGTAATCCTGAAACTGCCAGGATATGAACTGCACCTGCATTTTGGTAAGAACGGAATAATGTTTTTGAAATGTCTTGTCTTTGCCCTAAAAGCAAGGCATTTATAATTGCTAATTCGTCTTTTTTAACACCTTTATTTTTAAGATTTGTATTTATTTTTTGGATTATTTCGTTGGTGTATTTTTGTATTCCGGAAGTCGATTTTACCAAAAACAAATGTTTTGGAGAGCTATTTATTTTAAATCTGATTTGTTGTTTTTTTAGATATGCACCATAATCAAAAGCAAAAGGATTTTTAGGTTTGCTTATCGTTTTTAATTTTGCTTTTGTATAATAAATATTACCAATATAATATTTATTGTAAAGGCTGTCTTTTTCTACATTCAGTAAAACTTTACCAATACTTTGCTTGTGATTTATGGAAATTATTTTTGCCTCATATTTATTGTAGTATTTAGTAGGTTTTAAACGCTTGGTTATTTTAAAATAGATTTCATTTTCTGAGTTATTGTTGTAATTACCATAGTATTTTTCCTTTTTAAAGTCGTTTTGAATGTTTACGGAAATAATTCCGATAAGGATAAAAACACCAAGAGCAAGAGCAGAAAAAATATAATTTGAGTTTATTCTTTTATTGGCATTTAAATAAGCTAAGAATAGAGCAATTACAGTAATAATCGTAAATATAAAAACAAAAGTAATATTTACAGAGAAATGATAACCAATTGTAATACCAATTATCAGACACAAACTTAAAACAGCAGGAATATAATTTAAAAATTTCATAGCATTGTAAATGTACAAAATATTTTAAACAAAAAAAGGTTGCCTGAAAAGGCAACCTTTAATAAAATATTTTAAAAAGGATTACTTAATAACCACTTTTTGGATGGAAGTATGTGTACCATCAGATACTTTTAAGATGTACAATCCTCCGTTTAATTTAGAAATATTAACTGTAAAGTTTGTAGCGTTTGTGTTATTTGCATAAACTCTTTTACCGATAATTGAGAACAATTCTACTGTTTTATTATTAGTATTTAAAGTGTTCACGAATAACGCATCTTCCGCAGGATTAGGGTATACGTTAAATCCTTTAATAGTGTTTTCTGAAACTGCAGCAGTATGAATTACTATATCAGCAGCATCTCTTGCAGTTAAAGCAACACCAAAATCAGTTGCTCCTGTACCGGTTTTTTCATTAGGCAAACCTGTTACATCTACAGGAACAGTAGGTACAGCCGTTCCTATATAATCTACATTATAGAAACTTGCTCTAAAGTTGAAAGTATCAGCACCTGAAGTCATAGGATAAACCATTCCATTTACAAAATTCACATCTGGAGTATTGTCAATCATTACGTTTTCTACAGTTACTAATTCTGCTTCATAATCTTCAAAATTATTAGTTAAATCAGCTAAAGTAATTACTTGTGGAGTAATTGTTAAATTTGAAGGAGAAACAACGGTAGCATCCATTAACGGAATAAATTGTAACATTCCTTTATATTCGCCAAGAGTTCCTTTAACACCGGATAAACCATCACCTCTTGCTCCGGCAGTAATATTTCCGGCATTATCATCAATTAGAATACCTGCAGTAGCATCTTGAATATATTTTTGGTGTCTATAACTTTGTGCAAAATTTATAAATGCTTCTCCTGTCAGTTCATAAGCATCACCAATAGTACCATTTCTTAAAGCCGAAATATTAGCTACTTGTGTGTATGCTTGCACTGTAAAATTAACAGTTGCAGTTATCGGTGTGTTTAAAGAAGCGTCGTTATCATCTACTAATTCCATAGCAACGGTATGAGCTCCTGTAGATAGACCAGTAAGAGCTATAGGTGTCGTATCATATTTCATAATAGCAGCACCTGCATCTACGGTATATTTTATATGACCATCGCCATTTCCGGCAGTAGCCACAACAAAGTTAGCTACAGCAAAAGTTACAGTTACATCTCCTGAAGGAACTGTCGAACCATTTGCCGGTGAAGTAATGGCAAGTGTAGGAGAAGCAGGTCCTGTAGGTACGGTGTAAGTTCCTAAGCCTATAATACTTTCAAAAGTAGCTCCACCTTGGCAAGTCCCTTGATTATTCAAAACACCATTATTAAAAGACCAGTTAGCAGGATTAAAAGCACCTGCATTTGCATTTCCATCTATTCTTTTAGCATAACCATCTTTATATTCCCAAGCAGTTCCTGTACCATCAGTATCTGAAACTCCATACTGATCTATAACAGTTCCTGAAGCTGTTTCAATTATACGAATACGGTCATCTCCGTTGAAATTTAAAACAGAAGTGGTAACTTCAAGAGTAGTTGTTGCTGAAGGATATTCAGCAGCAAAAATACCGGCAGTAGATTCTTTATATAAATAAACAAAACTGTCTGTAACTGTTCCAAGTGCAGATAAATCAAAAGTATTACTCCAAGTAGTATTACTATTGGTCTGAATTTCTAATGAGTACTGTGTAAAATCTACAGAGCCATTTGCATAAATTTCCAATACTTTAGGATTTCCTCCGGCACAATCACCATCAGAAATCATCGTAATAATAGGACCTTGTCCAAAAGAAATTGTAGTTACAAATATTGCAACCATTAAAATGTAAAGTTTTTTCATAATATTATTATTTTAAATTAGATTAAATATTTGTTACAAAGATAATTAATGTCATTCATATTTTAGGTTAAATTAACATTAAATCTTTATTTAGTTTATTCGATTAAAAAATTTTAAAGCCAGATCTGCTCTGTTTGTAAAAACACCATCTACTTTTTTGGCATATTTTTTTAATTGTTCATTCGTATCAAAAGTATAAGGATGAATTAATAATCCGTTATTATGAATTAAATCAATCATCCAATTATCTGTTAATTCATCGTAATTATTAGGTTCTCCGGCAATAGAAGGACCAATTATCTGTACGTTGTTTTGTATTGCAAAAGCAATGGCTTTTTGGTAAGTTTCTTTTAAATCGCCTTTCATATCCGGTTTCCAAAGTAAAAAACATTTTGGAATATTAGGTAAATATTTATCGAGTTGTATAATGCTTTGAGGAGAAAAAGATTGCAATATTAACCGAGCATTTGTATTGGCAATAGCAACTTTGTTTTTTTGAATCGGTATGTTTTTTGGATTTGTGTTAATATTCCATCCTAAATTAGTTAATTCTTCTGCCAGATATTTTTCGATATTAGATTTCGGATGTTTGGTTTCTACATAAATTCCGGGTCTGTTTCCGTTATCTTCTTCATCCTTAACATAATTAAATTTTTGTGTTTTTTCATTGTAAACCAAACGGTTTCCTTCGGCTATTTTTATAATATCTTTTAGGGTTAATATTTTTTGGTTTTGAAACTCTTTTTTTGCTCGATCCGGATTTTTTTTATTAAACCAAGAACCAACATCCAATTTTCGTAATTCCGATAAGGTAAAATCGTGTATCGAAGCATTTTTTCGTTCCGGAAAAACCGTTTCTACATTAGTTGTTCGGGTTAAATTGTCATCGTGAAAAGCAACTAATTGATTGTCTTTGGTTAGTTGCAAATCCATTTCTAAATAATCGGCACCAATATTTCTTGCCCAAAGATAAGCAGTAGCTGTTTCTTCCGGAGTCCAATAGGTACTTCCTCTATGAGCGATTACGATGTTTTTTTTAACATAATCTCGTACTTTTTTTGCATTTTTATTGAGTTCCATTTTTGTTTCTTTTTTAATTTTTACAGGTTCCTTTTTAGTTGTCTTATGACAACTTAAAAGAGAAAAAAAGCCGATTAGCAGAAGGTATTTTAGTGTTTTCATAGTTGTTTTAATTTATGATGTTTATTTTCAATTAACCAAGTATAACCTATAAAAAGAATTGCCAAGATACAAGCCAGAATTAAGAGTAAGAAACTACTATCCCAACCGTAATTATCAACCAAATAACCGATTAGAATATTGGCAGTAAGAGCACCACCTAAATAGCCAAAAAGACCGGTAAATCCGGCTGCTGTTCCTGCGGCATTTTTGGGGACTAAATCTAACGCTTGTACACCGATAAGCATTACAGGACCGTAGATTAAAAAACCAATAGCAATTAGTGCTAAATTATCTACAATCGGATTTCCAACAGGATTTTTCCAATAAATAATAACTGATATTAGTACTAAAATCATATAGATAATACTTACAGGTGCTCTTTTCCCTTTAAACCATTTATCGCTTATGTACCCTGCCAGAATAGTTCCCGGTATTCCTGCCCATTCGTAAAAAGAATATGCCCAACCACTTTCTTGAAAAGAAAAATGTTTTACTTCTTTAAGATAAGTTGGAGCCCAATCCAGTACGCCGTACCTCACTAAATATACAAAAACATTAGCAAAAGCAATAAACCAAAGCAATTTGTTTTTAAATACATAAGTAACAAATATTTCCTTGGCGGACAATCTTTTGTTTTGATCAACACCTTCAATAATTTCAGGATGGTCATCTTTATAATTTTCAATTGTTGGTAATCCCATTTTTACCGGATTATCTCTTAATGTTAAGTAGATAAAAACAGCAATAAAAACAGCGACCATTCCCGGAACGTAAAATTTGGCGTGCCAATCATTAAACCAAGCGACACCATAGATTGCTAAAGGACCAACCAATCCGCCACCAACATTGTGTGCTGTGTTCCAAATAGCCATTTTTGTACCGCGTTCACGTAGAGAAAACCATTGTACCATAATTCTGCCACTCGGTGGCCAACCCATTCCTTGAAACCAACCGTTAAGCAATAATAAAATAAACATAGCGGTTACCGATGCTGTTGCAAAAGGAAAAAATCCCATAATGAGCATAATTGTTCCGGACATAAACAAGCCTATTGCCATAAATTTTCTGGCATCACTCCTGTCGGAAACATTTCCCATTAAAAATTTACTTAATCCGTAAGCAATTGCAACTCCCGAAAGGGCAAAACCGAGTTCTAATTTAGTATAACCTTGTTGGATTAAATCAGGTATCGCTAAAGCGAAATTTTTTCGCACTAAATAATATCCGGCGTAACCAATAAAAATACCGATAAAAACTTGTAACCGAAATTTTATGTATTTTTTATCAATTTCAGGGTTTGTATTTTCTTTCATATTTATTATAAAATTAATGCATTAAATAACCATTTGCAGTGATGGTAAATCGTTTTAGTTCTTCCTTTTGCCAAGTTGTATCTTTGTGTAATTCACGTGCTATTATTTCGATTACTTTTGGGGCTATTTTTAAACTTTCTTCTGCATCTAAGAACAAGGCACGAGTTCGCCTTGCTAAAATATCATAGGTATTGCAAGCAAATTCATTTTGAATAGCAAAGATAATTTGTGCTTTGTTTATAAAGAGTTTGTCGCTAATTACAGTTGCTAAATCCGGATTTTTTTGAATCATTTTTTCGATTAAATCGAGATCGCTTCCATAAAAATACAACGGATTTTTAAAATTGGTATTTTCTTGATAACCGTGGATTTTTAAATGTTCGGTAACGGATTTTGTTTTTTCTAAATTAAAAAATGATTCGACTTTATCGATTAGATCTTCACTCATTTCACGATAGGTAGTCCATTTTCCGCCAATAATGGAAACTAAACCGGAATTGGATTGCATAATTTTATGTGAACGTGAGATTTCTTTGGTTTTTTCATCATCATTTGGAGCGGCAAGCGGACGTAAACCGGCAAAAACACTTTTAATATCTTTTTTGGTCGGTTTTTTTATTAAATATCTGCCTGTTGTTTCTAAAATAAAATCAATTTCTTTTTCAGTTGCTTTTGGTTCGATAACCGCTTTTTCTTTTGGTTCATCGGTTGTACCTAAAATAACTTTATCATGCCAAGGCACAGCAAACAAAATTCTACCATCTTTTGTTTTTGGTATGAGTAAAGCAAAATCAGATTGCAGAAAAGAATTATCGATAACAAGATGCACACCTTGACTTGGTTTAACAACCTTTTTTGCTTTCGGATTATCTTTTTTTAGAATATTATCTACAAAAACACCGGTTGCATTAATAACAATTTTGGCGTTTAGGTTATATGTTTTTTGCGTTTCTTGATCTATTGCAACAACACCTGTTATTTTTCCGTTTTTTTTAATAAGGTTTGTAACTTTAATATAATTTAGTACTGTTGCTTCGTTCTCTATTGCTGTTTGTGCTAAATTTAAGCCTAACCTGGCATCGTCAAATTGTCCGTCGTGATATACAATTCCTCCTCTTAAATTTTTACGGATGAGATTTGGCATTTTTTTAATGGTATTTTTTAAGGAAAAGGGTCTGGATTTGCCAAAAGATTTCCTTCCCGAAAGGATATCATAAACAATTAAACCAAGTGTATAAAATGGTTTTTGCCAGATGGCATAACTAGGGATTAAAAAAGTTTGATTACTCACCAGATGAGGTGCATTTTTTAAGAGTAATCCACGCTCATTTAAAGCCTCAAAAACCATAGAAACATCGCCTTGTTCTAAATAACGAACGCCACCGTGAACGAGTTTGGTGCTTCTGCTGGAAGTGCCTATGGTAAAATCTAACTGTTCTAAAAGTAAGGTTTTATAACCTCTGGTTGTAGCTTCAACAGCAGTACCTAAACCGGTTGCACCACCACCAATAATGATAATATCCCAATTTTTGGTTTGTTCTAATTGCTGAATTAATTCCTTTCTTTTCATCAATTTTTTAAACGGTTTAAAAATATTTTTGAAATTTAAGCAAAAAAATGTATTCTTAGCCTAAAAAATAGTATTTTCACAAAATGACATTTAACGATTTATCTTTACACAAAAATATATTAAGAGCAATTGAGGAGGTAGGTTATAACCAACCAACTGAGATTCAAGAAAAAGTAATTCCGTTTATATTACAAGAAAAAGACGTAATTGGTGTTGCCCAAACCGGAACCGGAAAAACTGCATCTTTTGCCTTGCCTATTATACAGAAAATTTTAAAAAACCAACATGCGTCAAAACGTAAAAAACAAATACGAGCATTGATTATTACGCCTACAAGAGAATTAGCAGAACAGATTCAACAAGCTTTTATAACATACGTTAAATATACCAATATACGTTCTATAGCAATTTATGGAGGTACGGCAATGGAACCGCAAATAGATCAATTAAAAAAAGGAGTTGAGGTATTAATTGCAACTCCCGGAAGGTTGTTGGATTTGTATAAAAGAGAAGAATTACGTTTAGATAATGTAGAAATTTTAGTCTTAGATGAAGCAGATTTAATGTTGGATATGGGCTTTATTGATGATGTAAAAAAAATCGTAAAAATTACACCGGAGAACAAGCAGATTTTATTGTTTTCCGCAACGATGCCTAAAAGGATTATGACGTTATCAAATGAGATATTACACGAACCCGAAAAAGTTGAAATTTCGCAAAAAACACCAAAAATAATAGAGCAAAAACTCTATTATGTTTCCAAAAGAAAAAAAATGGAATTGGCTTTACATTTACTAAGAAACGAAATTAAAGGTTCCATTTTAATTTTTAGAAGAACTAAATTTGGCGTTGATAAATTGGAAGCTACACTTAAAAAAAATGGTTATAAAGTTACGAGTTTGCACGGTGATAAATCGCAAACTGTTAGACAAAATGCACTTAATAGTTTTAAAAATAACGATGTAAATATACTCATTGCCACAGATGTTGCTTCAAGAGGAATTGATATTAACGGATTAGATGCCGTAGTTAATTTTGATCAACCTAATATTCCGGAAACCTATATACATCGTATTGGTAGAACCGGACGTGCAGGTAAAACCGGCGTTGCGTATTCGTTGTGTTCGCCTGATGAGGTTGCGTATATTAAACGCATTCAAAAATTAATAGAACAACCAATTCAAGAAATTAAAGATCATCCGTACATTCAAAGACCAAAAAATAAGGATATTGAACGTCCGCAAGAGCCAAAAAAGAAAAAGTATAAAAAAGGCCGAAAATCGGCTGCATCAAAAAAGAAGAAAAAACGTTGGTATTAAATTTATATCTTTACGGCAGATAAATAAAAATCACAAATACTAAAAATATGGAAAATTTTATACAAATTACAGAAACTACTGAGGAGCAAAAAATCGCTTTTTATAAAAAGACATATGCACATGTAGCTTACGGAATTTTAGCTTTTATTTTAATAGAATATTTGTTTTTAAGCACACCTGCAATTGTAAAATTGGCATTGTCTTTAACAGGAGGAAAAATGTGGTTGTTAATGCTTGGCGGTTTTATGTTGGTAACTACTGTTGCCGAACGAATGGCAAATAATGCAACCGATTTAAACAAACAATATTTAGGTTATTTTTTATATATTTTAGCCGAAGCATTTATTTTTATTCCCATTTTATACATAGCAATGAGTTTAACCGATGGTTCTAATTTAATTAAACAAGCGGCGATTTTAACATTAGCATTATTTACCGGTTTGTCCGGAGTTGTATTTTTTACCAAAACGGATTTTTCCTTTTTAAAGAATATCATTATTATCGGAGGATTTTTAGCAATGGGTTTAATCGTTGCAGGTTTGTTATTTGGATTTGATTTAGGATTATGGTTTTCGGTAGGAATGGTCTTTCTTGCTGCAGCATCTATTTTGTATCAGACATCTAAATTAACACAGATGTATCAACAAAACCAATATGTATCTGCCGCCCTTGGCTTGTTTGCAAGTTTAATGTTGTTGTTTTGGTATATATTACGTATTTTTATGTCAAGAGATTAATACGCAAAATTCATCATAACGTTTATTATATAAAATAAAAAAACTGTGATTTTTCAGAATGAAAAATCACAGTTATAATTAAATTAAAGCAATTTATTTATATTTTGGTGCTTGACACCCTTTTTTATTCCATGGTAATTGTCCGGCAGGCAAAGCTTCTTCAATTTTTAGAAGTGGTAAAAATATCTCAGCATCCATTTTTACGGTACTTCCGCGTTGATTTAAACCAAGCATACTTCTTAATTGGTTGGCTCCTGAATTACTTACACTAACAGCAGCATCTACATCGGCACGACTAATTTCTTCTCGGTTTGCGTAAATTTTTGCCCATCTTTCACCAACAGGAATTTTAATTAACAAACTTTCGTTACCGGTACTATTTGGGTTTAATGTTTCCGATTCATCGAGAATATCGGCAACACGCATTTTATTATTAATTTCTTTGTAATCATATTTTGCATTTCCGGTAAAAAGATTGTTGTTTAAAACCAAATCAGCTCCTTTACTGTAAATGCCTCCCATATGACCAAAACCGAAAACATTATTTTCTACTGTGGCAGTTAAATTTTTATCCAAAGCAAGTCCGTCACCACCATAAGAGGCAACAGCATCGTGTTTCCAAGTAAATAAAACGGTATTATTTTTTATATGAAATTTAGGAATCAATTTTGCATCACTCCCCATATAACCGGTTCTTACTTGCAATCCGTAACCGGTATTATTGATACAGAAATTATTTTGAAGGACACCTTTTCCGCCTTGAAAAACACGAATGGAGATAGCACCTTCGGTTGGAGCAGTATTCATTACCACACAATTTTGCACGCCAATATTGGTAAATTTACTTCCAACAATTACGATTCCGCCGGATTCCGGTGAAGGGTTTTGTCCGGATTTCGGACTAGCTTGTCTTCGTATAGCCAATCCTTTATCATGATGGTATCTGTTTCTTGGTCCGTTATCAACAATAATTCCGTCAACAATAATAAGTCCTCCTTTAAATTTTTTACCGTTTTTTCCTCTCAATTGATCGGTTCTAATGTAAAGTCTAGGTGCGGTTAATTTCATATATTCATTTACACCGGTGAAAATGGTTTTATGTTCTCCCCAAGGATCTCTTGTGGTAAATGAAGTATCATAACCTCCATAAATCTGCACAGGAACATTAATTTCATCGGAGCCTCTTTTACCTTTACTCATATAGGTTCCTTCGGCAATATAGATAATGTCATTAGGTTTTAGATGATGAATGATATTACCCAAATCTTTTGCCGGTTTTTCTTTTGTGCCTAATTGTCCGGAACCGGTAGTTTTACTCACATACCACTCTCTTCCGTTATTTGATGAAGTTGTAGGAGAAGAATTTGTTTTAGAGGTATTAGTTGTTTTTTTCTTTATTAAAGAGTTTTTTATTTTTTTAAGATTAAGCTGACTGTAAGAAAGGGTTAAACCTAAGAACATACAGAGTATTAAGGATATTAAATTTTTCATAATACGTGGTGTTAAAAATTAGAAAAACTGTCTGAAAAAATATTTCAGACAGTTTTAAGGTTATTTTTTATTTTACTGCTAAAGCATTAATTCTATATGATAAAGTATTACCAACTGAAATATTTTTTAATTCGATTTTTAATTTTTTAGAAGAGGGTATAAGAAATTCTTTTTTGCTTTGGTTTGCTTCAAAAGTTTTACTTTTAAGGAGTCTTGTAAAATGACCATTTCCTGTAGATTCGTAAATACGAATGGTTCCACGAGCATTTCCTCCGGTTCTTCTTACTGTAATTTTGGTTTTTCCGGTACAAGATTTATTTGTAATCACATTTTTAAAACCTTGACCAATTAAAGTTCCGGTTACTTGTTTACCTTTTTTCATAACACTTTTTCTTTTTCCAATGATTTTAGCATTGTATCTAAAACTATTTCCTACGGATTGATTAATAAGTTCTACTTTAATATTTTTTCCTTTAACACCAGATAGTTTTCTTTCTTTTTGAGGGAAGTCTCTACCGTTTTCAAAAACAATTCTTTTTTTAAGTACATTATTTACATAGATATTAACGGTTGTTTTAGCACGACCTCCGGTTTTTTTAACACGTATGGTAACATTATCGGATGTTGCTTTTGTAGTTAAAAATCCTGGAGCAACCGAAAACACTTCTCCTGTTTTAGAAGCAAGATTGGTAGTACATCCTTTAAAGGAAGTGCTTGTTTTAGGTTTAAACGATTTTTTCATTTTTTTATGTTGTGCATTTGCATTAAAGGCAAATAAAGTTAATAAGAAAACGAATACGGTAATTTTTAAATTGTTTTTCATGATGATACTATTTTTATGATTAATAAATTTTTTGTTACAAATGTAGATGGTAGTTATATTTACTGTATGTAGTATTTGTTCAAGTTGTAGTATTATTTATTCATTGTATTTTTAAATTGCATTATTTATTCAAAAAAGTTGGTAACGGCATAACCTTTTAGTACTAGTAGATAACAGGTTATATGTCTGTAAAGCGTTATAGTTAAAGGTTTTTTCAATTAAATAGAAAGTTATTAATAAGGAGTATTTTTTAAATAATAAAGAAGAAAGAAAAAAGAGGATAAATTTTCCATTTTTTCTATAAAGGTCTATTAAAACACGTATTTTTGCAAAAAAATAATGTAAATGATTACTACTAAAACACCAAAAGAATCTTTAACCATATTAACCGATATGGTTTTACCGGCAGAAACCAATGCTTTAGATAATTTATTTGGAGGTGAATTATTGGCAAGAATGGATCGTGCTTCTAGTATTGCTGCTCAAAGACATTCCCGCAGAATTGTGGTAACAGCATCGGTTAATCATGTGGTATTTAGTAAAGCAGTTCCTGTTGGTTCTGTGGTTACGGTTGAAGCAAAATTATCCAGAGCATTTTCCTCTTCCATGGAAATATTTGTGGATGTTTGGATGGAAGACAGAGAATCTCAAGAACGTACCAAGGTAAACGAAGGAATTTACACCTTTGTTGCTGTTGATAGAACCGGAACACCCGTAAAAGTACCAAAATTAATTCCGGAAACGGAATTAGAAAAAGAGCGATATGACGGTGCGTTAAGAAGAAAGCAATTAAGTTTGGTATTGTCGGGTAAGATGAATCCACACGATGCAACCGAATTAAAAAAACTATTTACAGATTAATATGTTTACCACAGGAAGAATTATTTTTACCGTATTTTTTATTGTCGTTTTTATTGCAGGAATGATTTATTCTTATAGTAAGGATAAAAAACACCAAAAGCATTACTATGACAAAGTATGGATGATTTTTATAGCAATTATTGCTGTGATTGCTATTTTTGCAACATTAACTTTTTGGTTACACGAATAAAAAAAGAGCAAAAAGGAAACCCTTTTTGCTCTTTTCGGTCATGAAAAATCTATTTTTTAATTTAGGGTAACTGTAGCATTTGCTGTGCTATCTACTGCAACATGTACATTTTGCACATCAGTTTCGCCATTGTTTTGTGTTTCTACATGAACCGTATAATCACCTTCTTTTACACCAATAAAAGTGAACTCTCCATCACTATCTGATAATGTGGAAACTTGATCACCATTAACATTTATTGTAACTAATGCATTGGCAATAGAATCTCCGTTTGATGTTTTAACGCTACCTTCAATTTTACCTGTTTGATCTAAATCACAAGCTCTAAAATGAGCATTAAAATCACAACCTGCAATATTTGCAATATCAGTTATCCAATCCATAAATATATTTGTAGAAAATTGAAATGAGTGGTTTAAATCTAAATCTAACAACACATCAGAATCCTCATCATCTTCTACAACTAAAGGAGGATCAATAGTTACATTGTAAGTTCCTTGGGCATCAGAAGCCAAATCAAAAGTAGTTCCGTTAGAAAGATGAACTGAAGCATCATTTAATGTTACTTTTGCTTCGGTATACGTTCCTGTTTCAATATTTGTGTCTGCAACAGTTTCGGTTTCACCATTGGTTAGGTTTACCATGTTGTACTCAGAACTTCCTTCAAAAACGGTAACATAATTACCATCTTGATTTTTTAATTCTACTTTTGCTACACCCACATTTGCTTGTGTTACAAAGTTAAAAGGAAATACAGAATCGGTTATTTTAACCTTTACATCTCCTTTGTTGTCACTGTTATTTGGATTGTCATCATCACTACTACATGCAATGAATACACTTCCAAACAAAAGAGATAATACGAATAATTTAATTGCTTTTTTCATCTTTTTTAGTTTTAAAAGTTATTAGTTTTTTCTAAACTTGTATCAAAGTTAGATAAAGATAAAAACAAAAAAAGTAACCTAAGTTACTTTAAAGGATTAGAAATAAATATTTTAACATTTCATTAACCCGAAAAATTCATAGGCTTTCGTTATGAAAAGCCTATGAATTTTTCGGGTTGAGGATACAGCGTGAATATATCAATCTGCTTTTATAACTTCTTTTACAAAGTAATGTGTATCACCAAGCCATGGGAATGTACCAAATCGCTCGATATATTTTACTTTTATTTTTTCGCCTTGTAGGTTTATTAATTGTTCAACAATATCTTTGTCTTTATCTTCTACTGAAAATTCAAATTGTAGTTCATCAGATATTCCTTGACTAAGTCTGCCTTCCCAAGTTTTAAAAATAATTCCTTTTCTACTTATTTTTACCAATTCACCTGCTCGATAACCTTCACTATAAGGAATATAATAAACAGCTACATAATACAGTGTAAAAAATAAAACTGCACCAACAACGATACTTACCAATACTTTTTTCATATTAAAAATGATTTTGTAACAAAGATACGTTTTTTACGTCACATAATATGAAAACTGTTTTCAAATTAGTATCTTTACAACAAATTAGTAACCTTAAAAAAATTATTATGATACCAAAAATTGTATGGCTGATTCCGGTAATATTTATTATTCTTTCGGGATTATTTATTGTAAAACAACAAACCGCTGTTATTGTAGAGCGTTTCGGACGGTTTAACAGCATCCGTCACGCAGGTTTAAACTTTAAAATACCTATTGTAGATCGTGTTGCAGGAAGAATTAGTCTTAAAATACAACAATTAGATGTTATTGTTGAGACAAAAACCCAAGATGATGTATTTGTACATTTAAAAATTTCTGTACAGTTTCAAGTACAACGAGAACATGTATATAATGCATTTTACAAATTACAAAATCCGCATGAACAGATTACAGCATTTATTTTTGACACAGTTAGAGCCGAAGTGCCAAAGATGATTTTAGATGATGTTTTTGTAAAAAAAGAAGAGATTGCCTTAGCAATCCAACGCGAATTAAAAGATGCGATGTTAGATTACGGATATGATATAATCAAAGCTTTGGTAACGGATATTGATCCTGATGAAAAAGTAAAAATTGCCATGAACCGTATTAATGCCGCACAACGCGAAAAGGTTGCAGCTCAATACGAAGGTGATGCACAACGTATTTTAATTGTTGAAAGAGCTAAGGCCGAAGCAGAATCTAAACGTTTACAAGGTAAAGGTATTGCAGATCAACGTAGAGAGATAGCCAAAGGATTAGAAGAATCGGTTAAAGTATTAGACAGAGCCGGAATAAACAGTCAAGAAGCATCGGCGTTAATTGTAATTACACAACATTACGACACGCTGCAAAGTGTTGGATCAGAGACAAATTCGAATTTAATTTTATTACCTAACAGTCCAAATGCTGCCAGTAATTTGTTAAATGATATGGTTACCAGTTTGGTTGCCGCGAATAAAATTAATGAAACGAGCACAAAAAAATCATAGCAGATTTTATAATAACCTCAAACGAAAGTTTGAGGTTTTTTTATACGAAACATTTACAATATGCGTTACAAATAAAAACAATTATGCGACTTTATGTCTTTTTATTTTTAGGTATCCTGAGTTTTATTTCTTGTGATTCAAATGACACCAATTCCGGAAACGAATCTTTACCAAAAGCTGTTTTTAATCAAGCTTATAACGAGAATTTTGATACAGATTCTATTGAAAGCATTTTAATTAATGCAAGAAATGCGTATGTGTTGATTGACCCTTTTATGGATGATGTTGCCAATTCTGTTTCGCAAATAAAAGCAAACGGAAATGAAGTTGGAGCATACATAAGTATCGGAACCGGTGAAAATTGGCGTAGCGATTTTAATCAATTACAAGCATTTTTGGTTAGCACACCTTGGGCAGAATGGGAAGGTGAATACTTTGTAAATCAAACAACTACCGGAATTTTAGCGATTATGAAAGCACGTATCGATAAAATTGCAAATTGGGGTTGTGATTGGGTGGAATTTGATAATATGGATTGGATTTATGACAACGATTTGCGTACTACTTACGAATTTCAAGTTACGCAACAAGAAGGTGTTGCATATTACCAAGAATTATGTAATTATGTACATAGTAAAGGGATGAAGTGTATGGCAAAAAATACAGTGGAAAATGCAACGGATTTTGATGGCGTTTTATATGAATCATATCATAATGATAAAAATTGGTGGGACCAATCCGGAGCACAAAGTTTTATCATTGCCAATAAATTAGTAATCATTAATCATTATAACGAAACGGATTGTGATGCTGTTTATGAAGAATATAAAAATATTTATGGTAATAAAATTTCATATATATGCGAAGATGTTACCTTGCAAGCATACAAACATTATAATTAAACCTTAAATCCGCAAAATTATTTTGACTTTTCGCTACGAAAACCTTTGCGGATTTAAAGAATGTTATTTTTCTAATATCTTTACAAATTTAACAGGCAAATCTGATTTTGTTGTAGCAACCAACAAACAAGGCTGTGTAATTACAGTTGCCGCCATTCCTTTAGGCGGATTTTCGCGATATAAAACAATTGTTTCGCCGTTGACATCTTCAATTTTTTCCATAGAAATTTTGTAACCTGCATTAGATTTTTCACCTAAACAAATTCCGATTACCATTTCTTTATTAAAATTGATATTTGGTACAGGTAATCCCGGTCTTCGGGTCATATTTATTTTTGCGTAAATCGCTTTTAGAGCATCTGCGTCTTTAATAACCAAATATTTTTTTTCTTTAATATTGCTGTGATCATTGTCTAACAACACTTTAAAAGATGTTTCTTTGGATGATTTTTGTTTTTCATTTTGCATGGTAGCATCAGAATTTGCTGTTGATTTTTTTGTACAATTACATGAGATGGAAAATATTCCAAATGCTAAAAAAGTAAAAAATAGATAAGTAAATCGTTTCATAATAATTAGTTTTAATTCAATTTCTTTTCAAATATATGCATTCCAGTTAAATACACTGAAAATATGATGCCAATTTTTAGGGAAATCCGCTTTTATTAAAATTTTATCTCCGGAAAACGGATGAATAAATGCAATTTCTCGTGCATGTAAAAAAAGATTTTCACTTTTAAATTTGGAGGCAAACATTCTGTTATGAAACCGATCACCATATTTAGGATCGCCAATTAACGGATGACTTATTTTGTTCATATGAATTCGCAATTGGTGCAATCTTCCGGTTTTTGGTTTTAAACTTACCAAGCTGTAACGAGAAGTTTTATATGGTTTTACCGGAATATCCAGCGAAATGCTCGTAATTCGTTTTAAAACGGTTAAAGCTGTTTTATACACTAAAGCATCTCTACCTTTAACATCGGAATCAATAATTAATTCTTTTTTAGGGAAACCTCTAACAATGCCAAAATATATTTTTTCAATGGCATTTACTTGAAATAATTCTTGAAATTTGGTTGTAAACTCTTTTTCTTTTGCAAACAAAACAATTCCCGAAGTTTTTCTGTCTAAACGATGTATTGGATAATATTTTTTTGTATATTTATCTCGTAATAAGGCAACTAATGATTTTTCATGCAATTGATTATTTGCCATTTTGGAGTGATGTACCAAAATATTATTTGGTTTGTTTACCGCTATAATGTATTCGTCTTCGTATAAAATCACAATTCGGAATATACAAAAAAAATAAAAATTAGCAACTAATATAAATCAACATTTTTTTGATTTGTTCACACTAATTTTATAGTCATAAAACAAAAATAGTTCATTATGAAAGCATATGATAACAAACACATTAAAAATGTTGCTTTTGTAGGTGCTCACAACAGCGGAAAAACAACACTTACAGAAACAATGCTCTTTGAAGCCGGATTAGTCAATCGTCGCGGAACTGTAGAAGATAAAAATACGGTGAGCGACTACCATCCGATTGAAAAAGAAAAACAAACAACGGTGTACGCCACACCGCTCCACACAGAATGGCGAAACTATAAAATTAACATTATCGATACTCCCGGACTTGACGATTTTATTGGCGAGATAGCTTCCACAATGCGTGTTGCAGATACAATTGTAATGCTTGTAGATGCTCAAAATGGTGTTGAGGTTGGAACCGAAATTTTATGGAATTACATCGATAAATACCAAAAACCAACCATTTTTGTGATTAATAAAATAGACCACGAAAAAGCAAATTATGATGATGCATACAACAGTATTGTGGATTTAGTGGGTAAAAACGTGGTTAAAATTCAATATCCATACAAAATAGATGGTGCACAAGGAATTATAGATGTACTAAAAATGAAACTCTATAAGTTTGGTGAAAATGGCGGTAAACCCGAAAAATTACCAATTCCGGATGATCAAATAGAAATAGCAAAAGCACTTCACAATGAATTGGTGGAAAAAGCCGCAGAAAATGATGAAGATTTAATGGAATTGTATTTTGAAAAAGGCACACTTAACGAAGATGAAATGCGAAAAGGAATTAAAAAAGGGATGCTCAATCACGAATTATTTCCGGTATTTTGTACTTCGGCATTAAACGATATGGGTAGTGGTAGATTAATGGGTTTTATTGATAATGTGGCACCATCGGCAACCGATTTAAAACCGGAACAAAGTGTTGAAGGCGAAACTATTGAACGTTTAAATTCCGATAATCCAACCATTTTTATCTTTAAAACTTTATATGAACCAAATGTAGGTCAGATAAGCTTTTTTAAAGTGAAATCAGGTACTTTAAAACAAAATGAGAAACTCATTAATTCGCGTACAGGAGAGCAAGAAACTATTAACCAACTTTTTGTAATGGATGGTAAAAATCGCCAGCCTGTAGATAAGCTGGAGGTTGGGGATATTGGTGTTACCATAAAATTAAAAGACACCCAAACCAACGATACATTAAGTAAAAATGGGAAGGTTACGGTTAAACCAATTCGTTTTCCGCAACCGAGAATTACTAAAGCTGTTTCCGCAGCAAACAAAAATGATGAAGAAAAATTAAGTGATGCTCTTAAACGTATTAGTTTACAAGATCCAACAGTAGATTTTAGCTATTCTCACGAGCTAAAACAAATGCTTATTTCTTGTCAAGGAGAGTTGCATTTGGCAACCATAGAATGGCTGTTAAAAAATGAATATAAAGTAACACCTGTTTTTGAAAAACCGAAAATTGCTTATCGCGAAACAATCCAGCGTTCGGCAACGGCTAGTTACAAACACAAAAAACAATCAGGTGGAGCAGGACAGTTTGCCGAGGTACATTTAAAAATAGAACCTTATAATAAAGGAATGGATGAACCGGAAGGGTTTAACATTAGAGGAAAAGAAGAAATTGATTTAAAATGGGGAGGAAAACTCGTTTTTTACAATTGTATTGTTGGAGGTGTTATCGATAGCAGATATTTACCGGCAATTCAAAAAGGAATTCTAGAAGTTATGGAAAACAGTCCGTTAACCAATTCATACGCTCGTGATATTCGTGTCATGGTTTTCGACGGGAAAATGCACTCTGTAGATTCTAATGATATTTCCTTTAAAATAGCCGGAGCTC
>JALSLI010000056.1 GCA_026988395.1 Flavobacteriaceae bacterium
GGTATATTAGGTTATAAAAAAACCAAAAATAGGCAAATAAAATTTTATTTGCCTATTTATAATAATTCTTTTTCTTTAGGTAGATTCAACTACCAAATATTAGGAAAGTAATTTTACAATTAAAACATCTTCTGTTTTTTCTACTTTTGCCAAATCATTTTTAGTTAATTTTTTAATAGCTTTATCCCATTTTTTATTGCTTAATCCGCTTTGGGTTTTTAATTCTAATAACTCAATGGAATTGGTGTTTTTTAAGATTTCTAAAATGTTTTTTTCATCTTCATTTAACTCAACTGTTGGTTTTGTTTTTATTTCCGGACGCATTTGCGGGAAAAATAACACTTCTTGTATCGACTGATTATTGGTCATAAACATCGTTAAACGATCAATACCAATACCTATTCCCGAAGTTGGAGGCATACCATATTCTAAAGCTCTAACAAAATCTTGATCAATAAACATTGCTTCATCATCTCCTTTTTCCGATAGACGTAATTGCTCTTCGAAACGCTCTTTTTGGTCTATTGGATCGTTCAATTCTGAATAGGCATTTGCTAGTTCTTTTCCGGCAACCATCAATTCAAATCTCTCGGTTAAACGGCTGTCTTCTCGATGTTCTTTACACAACGGACTCATCTCTTTTGGATAGTCGGTAATAAAAGTTGGTTGAATGTAATGATGTTCGCATTTTTCGCCAAAAATCTCATCGATTAATTTACCGATTCCCATAGTTTCGTCGGCTTCGATATCTAATTTTTTACATACATCTAATAACTCGACTTGGTTCATTCCTTTTACATCAAAACCTGTATGTTCTTTAATGGCATCTAAAATAGGAACGCGAGCATAAGGTGCTTTGAAATTTATTTGATGTTCTCCAAAGGTTACAACTGGCGAATTGTTTGCTTCCATTGCAACTTTTTCTAATAATTGCTCGGTCATGTTCATCATCCAATTATAATCTTTATAAGCAACATATAACTCCATTACGGTGAATTCAGGATTGTGTGTTCTGTCCATTCCTTCATTTCTGAAATCTTTTGCGAATTCGTAAACAGCATCAAACCCTCCAACAATTAATCTTTTAAGATACAACTCGTTAGCTATTCTTAAATAAAGTGGGATATTAAGTGCGTTATGATGTGTAACAAACGGACTTGCAGCTGCTCCTCCGGGAATTGGTTGTAAAATTGGTGTTTCTACTTCTATATAATCACGTTCGTTAAAAAACTGACGAATAGCATTGGTTATTTTCGTTCGTTTAATAAACGTTTCTTTTACGTGATCGTTTACTATTAAATCTACGTATCGTCGGCGGTAACGCAACTCAGGATCAGAAAAAGCATCGTGTACATTACCTTCTGCATCGGTTTTTGCAATTGGTATAGGTCTTAAAGATTTAGATAATACTGTTAATTTTTTTACTTTTATCGATGGTTCGCCTACTTTTGTTTTAAAAACTTCACCTTCAACACCAATAATATCTCCTATATCCAGCAGTTTTTTAAAAACTTCGTTATACATGGTTTTATCATCACCTTCACAAAGAATATCACGATTAAAATAGATTTGCATTCTGCCCGAACCGTCTTTTAACTCCGCAAAGGAAGCTTTTCCCATAATACGTCTGCTCATTATTCTTCCGGCAACAACCACTTCTTTTCCTTGATATTTATCAAAATTTTCTTTGATGTCTTTTATCTTTGCCGTGGTGTTAAATTCGTTTGCAGGATACGGGTTAATACCCAAATCACGTAATTTTTTTAAGGATTCTCGTCTAACGATTTCTTGTTCTGATAATTGCATTTTTATCTGTATTTTATAAAAGTGCAAATATAAGTTATTTGTTTTGCAAAATTTCGCTTAAAGCGGAAGAAATTGTCTTATGTTTAAAATTATAGTTGGTTTTTAACAATTTTGTGGGTTTAGCATAAAGACTTGTAAGAATAATTTCCGGTTCAATTTTAGTCATATATTTGCTTAAATGAAGTAAAAAAGACGGTGTTGGAATTCCTATTTTCACGCTTAAAATTTTACGAAATGTTTTCATGAAATTTTTATTGGTCGTTGGAGTAGGAGCAATAAGATTTATACTTCCGTTAAGTGTAGTATCATTTATAATATGAGCTATTGCATGAACAAAATCGGTTTGATGAATAAAAGGAAATAGTTGTTTTCCGTCGCCTTGTTTTCCGCCTAAACCAAATTTTACAACAGGAATTAAGGAAGTAATTGCAGTACTTTCTTTACCTAATACGGGAGCTATTCTAATTGCTACTTTTCTTGTTTCCGGTGTTTTTGTTTGATAAAAAACAGCTTCCCATTTTTGAGATAGTTTACTTAAAAAATCTGTTCCGTATTCAAAAAAATATTCATCATAATCTGTTTTAAAGGTTTCTTTATAAATTGAAATTCCGCTTGCATTGATGAACAATTCAGGTTTGTTTTCAGCTTTTGCAACAGCTTCGTTTAATAATTTGGTTGTTTTTATTCGAGATTCGAGCAATTCTTGTTTGTTTTTATCGGTAAACAAACAATTTATCGATTTTCCGGCAAGGTTAATAATAACCGACGATTTTTTTAGATATTTATGCCAATTATCGTTCCAATTTATAATTTGAATGTTATTTTTAAAACCGGATTGTTTCCTGCTCAATAATATGATGTGATAGTAATCTCTAAAATATTCTATAAGCAAATTACCTATATAACCGGAGCCTCCGGCAAGGATTAAATTTGGTGTTTTGTCTTTCATAATTGTAACAAATATTATTTATTTACGTCATAAAGATAAAAACTATGTCTGTATTTAGAGTGATTTTAGCGATTCTTTTTCCACCACTTTCAGTAATTGATAAAGGCTGTGGCTCCTTTTTAATTGTTTTAATTTTAACTTTATTAGGATGGATTCCCGGCGTAATCGCTTCTTTAATAATTTTAAACAAAAACCAATGTTAAAAAAAACTTGCAATTTTCATTGCAAGTTTAGCGGAGAATGAGGGATTCGAACCCCCGGAAGTGTTACCTTCGCTGGTTTTCAAGACCAGTGCATTCGACCACT
>JALSLI010000057.1 GCA_026988395.1 Flavobacteriaceae bacterium
ACGTTTAATGTTATTACCGGGAATAGTAATGAATTTTTTATCAATTTCAAAACCTGCTTTATCAATTGCTTCAGATAAATTTTGGTTGTTAATAGAACCAAATAATTTGTTTCCTGAACCAACTTTTGCTTTGATTTTAATATCAAGAGCTTTTATAGCTTCTGCTTTTTTCTTAGCATCTTCTATTGTCTTTTGTTCTTTAAAGGCTCTTTGTTTTAATTTTTCTGCTAAAACTTTTTTTGCAGATTCGGTTGCTAATCTAGCAAACCCTTGTGGTATTAAATAGTTTCTACCATAACCGTTTTTTACAGTAACGATATCATCGGCAAAACCTAAATTTTCTACGTCTTTTATTAATATAAGTTCCATATTATGTTTCTTTTTAATTGATTATTTAAGCATATCACCTACAAATGGCATTAAAGCCAAATGACGAGCTCTTTTAATTGCTTGTGCTACTTTACGTTGGTATTTTAATGAAGTTCCTGTTAAACGTCTTGGTAAAATTTTACCTTGCTCGTTTACTAAATACATTAAAAAATCAGCATCTTTATAATCAATATATTTGATACCGTTTCTTTTAAAACGACAATATTTTTTTCTTACTTTAGTGTCAATTTCTAAAGGAGTTAAATATCTAATTTCACTTTTATTAACGCCTTTTGCTTGTTGCTCTATACTTGTTTTTTCAGCCATGTCGATTATTTTTTGTTTTTGTTAGCGTACTTTTCTTGAACTCTTTTTTTTCTTTTTTCTGCCCATGCTTGTGCATGTTTGTCTAACTTAACAGTTAAATAACGCATAACGCTATCATCTCTACGGAATTCTAACTCAAACGGTGCAATTTCTTGTCCGTCGATTTCAAATTCAAATAAATGATAAAAACCGGTTTTTTTCTTTTGGATTTGGTAAGCTAATTTTTTTAAGCCCCAATCTTCTTTGTAAAGAACTTTTCCTCCTTTAGAGGTTAAGTAATCTTCATACTTTTTTACTGTTTCCTTTACCTGGCTTTCAGATAAAACGGGATTCAAAATGAAAACAGTTTCGTAATGATTCATAATATTAAATTTTTAAATGTTATTTTTAAGTCGGCAAATATACAACTTTTTTTTAGTTAACCGTAAAAATTTATAGAATTAGATTTGTTTTGTTAGAAAAAAATAAGACATAAAACAAAACCTAAGTATTTCGAGGGTTTTTGAAGAGAAGCTGATGGATAAAGATACTTTCAAACTTCCTTAAATTCCTCAAATTTTAACATTGATTCACTTAAAAAACTAGAAGTAGTATTAAATATTATGATTTAAAAACTAAACATCATATTTATTTTCAGCAGCGAAAACATACAATTCATTACGCCCTTTTAGTTTAAGTTTGCGGTGCATGTTTTTTCGGTGTGTTTCTACTGTTGCAGCCGATATGCCAAGTTCTTCACTAATTTCTATGGTAGTTTTCTTTTGTGCGATATGATATAAAATTTGTTTTTCTCTTTTGGTTAATAGTTTTCGTTGTTCGCTATTTTTTCTTTCCGTTTGTAATTCTTTTTTTGCTTCATAATTACCAATTTCTAAAGTAGTATAAACGATGTCACTAACAAATTCTTTTCCTTTTGAAACTGTTTTAATGGCTTCTATTAAAGTATTTAAACCGGAGTTTTTTAAAATATATCCTTTTACTCCTAAATTTAACATTCGTGAAATAGCAGGATATGAATCAAACATGGTAAATACCAAAATATTGAGATCCGGATTTTTTTCAAGTAATTTTTCAACAGCAACAAAACCATCCATTCTAGGCATTCTAATATCTGTAATTACCAAATCAGGTTGGTGAAGGTCTACTTGCTTAATTAATTCTTCTCCGTTTTCGGCAGTACCAACAAATTCGATTTCTTCGCTATTTACAAAAAACGATTTAATACCATCTATTAAAGCTAAATGGTCTTCGGCGATAACAATTCTAATCATAGTTTTATGTTATTACATCATTAATAGGAATTTCAATAATTATTGTAGTTCCTTTTCCTATCTGCGAATCTATGGAAAAAATTCCATTTTCACGTTGTACTCTATTAATTAAATTTTGCAAACCCATTCCGCTTTTATTTTTCTTTAAGGTTTCTTCCGGATTAAAACCGATTCCGTTATCTTCTATAAGGATGGAAAGCACATCTTCAAACAAGTTAATATCTATTGAAATTTCGGTTGCTTTGGCGTGTTTAATGGTATTGGTTAATATTTCTTGAATAATTCTAAAAATATTTAACTCTAATGCAGTATTTAATTTTTGTTTATCGAATCCGTAATGCGTAAAATCGACTGTTAGATGTTTTGCATCTGATAATTTTTGTGTAAATAACTTTAAGGAAGTAATTAATCCTTGTTCTTCCATCACTGAGACATGGTTTGTATGTGCCATATATCGTACTTTTCGGTATGTTTCATCAAGTAGTTCAGAAGCTTTTTTAATTGCAGAAGATTCTTCGTCACTTTCTTTTTGAGCGATATTGGCAAAGGAGTCAAACTGCATTTTTAATGTGGCAAGACTGCTCCCTAAATTATCGTGAAGATCTTCCGCTAAGCGGAGTCGTTCTTGTTCTTGTCCTTCGAGCATGGCATCCATTGCACGGATTTCTTGTTCTTGTATTAAGGAGGCAACTCTTTGATGTTCTATTTCTCTTTCTTTTTCTACAATTTCCTTTTCTTTTTGAAGTACTGCCTTTTTTTGTTTTAGGTTTCTGTATAATAGTGTACCAAGAACAGTAGCACTAATAAAAACACCAAGAATACCCAAAATAAGGTATTCTTGTTGCTTTTTCTCTGCTTTTAATTGGATGTTTTCCTTTTCCTTTTGTACTGCCTTGTATTTGGTTTCCATATCGGCAATGGCAAGGTTCTGTTTTTCAATATTTACGCTGTCTTTGTAGGCGTTGCGTAGTTTTAAGTAATGAAAAGCATTTTTATAATCGTTTAACTTTTCATAAGTATCTGCAAAATGCCGGTATAAAATACGCTTGTAATTTTTACGGTATTTGTTCAG
>JALSLI010000058.1 GCA_026988395.1 Flavobacteriaceae bacterium
AAATATACAGAAATTAAATTAATAAGTCAATAAAAAAATTTTGTGTAATTAATATTTACGTGTTTGGTTTTTTTAGTGTAAATATTACTTACGGTTAATAAATTGTCCACACTTACTTTTAAGACCTTGTGGTTTTAGGTCTAAACATTGCAACGTTATATTTTATAGATTTGTTAAAATCTACTTTTTACTGTTGTTATACTGTGTTTATAAAATACAGCACGGTTTATTTTGAGGAAATTTTTTTTAAAAATTAATAAAGTCCATAGCATACTCTAATAATTACACACCAAATATAAAGCGTTATATGTTTTGTGCTTATTCCTTTTTGGCATATTTTAATGCTTTTTTTGCATATTGATAAAATTTAGTAGCTTTGTAAGCAAATCAAAAAGAAAATGAATGCAATAGTAGGCAATAAAATTAAGGTATTACGCAAACAAAAAGGCTTATCGCAAGAAGAGGTAGCAGATCATTTACATATATCGCAATCTACTTATGCTCGCATTGAAAACGGTGAGCGTGGTTCGTGGGCGAATTATATCGTGCCTATTAGCAATTTATTTGGTGTACAACCCGAAGAATTATTAAAACAAGATAATATTCATATTGAAACCATAGAGACTAACGGTGCCGTATATAATATGGGTACGGTTAATCAATTATCTGAAAAATTGATTACTCAATATGAAGAACGTTTAAAAGAAAAAGACAAACTCATTGCATTGCTAGAAAAAACCATACAAGATTTAAAGTCTTCTTTTACAGATAAATAGTAAAAATAAAAAGGATTTATATGCTTTAAATATCACCCTTTACTCCGTTCACCAACAAAATAATCGTGTTTGTTTTGAAAAAGCACGTTAAACGTGGTTAAGCTACCATAAATTCTGGTGATGTATTGTTGTAAATCTACTTTTTCTTGGTCGTCTAAATTTTTGGAAGCATTTATTTTTTGTTCCATTACTCTAATACGATCACGCACCATTACTATTTTATGAAAAAAAGTATCTATAGGAATTTCTTTGGATTTTAAATTAGTGTCTTTTGGTTCTAAAATCAGTTTTCCGCCTTTAAATTTTTCTGCAATTGGTGAAACAGGCGAAATATCGCTCCATTTTTGCAAAATTTGTTTTAAAGATTTTTCCACTTCGTATAAACTTACGGCATCAATATCGTCGTAATCTAAGGCTTCGATAATTTCAAAATCGGCATCTAAATCGATGGTTTCTAATCCTTTTTCTATAAATGTTACCCAATAATGGCGATCGGTTAGGTTGGTAATTACGCCAATACCAAATTCCGGGTGATTAATTCTGGAACCTATTCCTAATAACTTCATAATATTGTTTTTTTTAATGGCTAAACACATACACACCAAACAGTACAACACCAAAATAAACAGCAATGGTCATTGCTCCGGCATAATCTTTTGCAATTCGTTGTCCGAAAAGCAAAGCCAATAAAACTTTTGCCGAAACGATTAAAGCAAGTAAACCGTAAAACGTGTTTTGATTGGCTAAAATTTGATAAATACCGATAAGTGCCATAATACCGGCAATTACTTCCGCGAAAGCGATAATAGCAAGCAGAAATGTACTGTATTTGTTTAAAAAAGTTTTTTCAAAAACCGATTTTATATACGCAACATTTCCTTTCCAGTCGGTTATTTTGTCTATTCCGGATTGTAAAAAAGTGATTAATACAAAAACCAAAACCAATATTTCGGTTGTATATTTGGTACTTGATTGAATAAAAGATTCCATAAGATTTGTTTGATGTGTTTTCACCACAAAGGTATTAAATATTTTACGTTTATCAATTGTGAACAGGCAATTGTCAAATATTTTGGATTTCCGGTTTTAATTTTTGTACTTTTATATCAAAATTATGTAAAATGAAAAAAAACACCTTTTATTTCCTTTTTTTAATAGCTGTAATTATGCAGTTTACTTCGTGTAAAACGAAAAATAATACTGATAACAACAATTTATTTAAATACCGAAAATACATTTCTTATACTACTTCCGGAGTTGTTTCTGCCACAGAACCGATAAAAATTGTCTTGGCAAAAGATGTCGAAAAATTAGAGCCTCATCAAGAAATAAAAAACAATATTCTTACGATAAGTCCTTCCGTTACCGGAAAAATACAACTTAATAATAAACGAACCCTTATTTTTAAACCTGAAAAACCCTTAAAACAAAATACCGAATATACCGTAACATTAAAACTGAACAAACTTTTTAATACCGAGAAAAATTTTAAAAATTATACTTTTTCCTTTAAAACTTTAGAGCAAAATTTTACGATTAACACCGGTGATTTACAATCGTATTCTAAAAATTTTCAATTCCTTAACGGAAATATTAAACTTGCAGATAATGCGTCTTTGGATAAAGTTAAAAAGATAATCGAAGCATCACAGAACGGCAAAAAATTACCCGTAAAATGGGAAGAAAATACAATTTTATCACGTAATTATTCCTTTAAAATTGATAGTATTAAACGTTTTGACGAAGATTCAAAAGTAACGATAAAATGGAACGGTAAATCTATAAATGCCAACAATAGCGGAGAAAAGGAAATCACTATTTTAGGTAAAAATAAATTTTCGGTAGTAAAAATAAGTGTAGAACATTCGCCGGAATTGCATCTTAAAATTAACTTTTCCGATCCGTTAAAAAAACAACAAAATTTTGATGGTTTGGTTACTTTGGAAAAAGCAAAAGAATTAAAATATATTGTAGATGGAAATGTACTAAATGTCTATCCTAAAAATAGAATTGTTGGTAATGTAACCCTTGAAATTCATAAAGGAATTAAAAGTGAAGACAACAACAAATTACTCAAATCAATTACCGAAATAGTTACTTTCGAGCAATTAAAACCACAGATAGAATTACTTAGCAATGGTGTTATTTTACCTAATTCCAACAATCTTAAAATAAATTTTAAAGCGGTTAATCTTAAAGCCGTAGATGTAACGGTTATTAAAATTTACGAAAAAAATGTACTTCAATTTTTACAAAATAATGATTTAGATGCGGGCAATAAATGGAATATTAGGCAAGTAGGAAGAAGAATCGCCAAAAAAACCATTCCTTTGGTTAAAGATGCTCTTACAAACGACGGAAAATTTAAAGTTTACGCCATTGATTTAAGCAAAATTATTAAAACCGATCCGGGAAGTATTTATAGAGTAGAATTTTCCATTAAAAAAGAATATAGTTTATATTCATGCGATGGTTCGGAAATAATAACAAATTCTGATGAAGATGAATATTACGAAGATGATTATTATTACGATGAAACGGCAAACTATTCCGCCGAAGAAGCAAAAGATTTAGACGAACGCGAAGAACAATATTGGGATAATCTAATTTACAATTATCGCAATAATTATTATCCTTGGAGTGATCGCGAAAATCCGTGTAAAAAAGGATATTATGATAATGAAGACCGTGTTGTTGCTCAAAATATTTTAGCATCTAACCTTGGTGTAATTGTTAAAAAAGGACAAAACAAAGAATACCATATTGTTGTAAATGATATTTTAACCACCAAACCTTTGGCAAATGTAAAAACAACAATTTACAATTACCAACAGCACGAAATTGCATCAACAAAAACCGATAAAGACGGATTTGCTGTAATTAATCAAAATAAAAACGCTTATTTCGCTATTGTAACAGACGGTCAAAGTACTTCTTATCTTAAATTAGATGAAGGAAAAACGCTTTCGCTGAGTAAGTTTAACGTTTCCGGAAAACAAATCAAAAAAGGATTGCAAGGTTTTATTTACGGTGAGCGAGGAGTTTGGCGTCCTGGAGATACGATTCATCTAAATTTTATTTTAAACGATAAACAAAATCCGTTACCAAAAAATCATCCTGTTAAATTAGAAATTACCGATGCCAGACAAAAATTAACATACAAACAAGTGCAAACACGCGGAAAAAATGGTTTATATCGTTTTGATGTGCCAACTAATAATACAGCACCAACAGGAAATTGGCAAGCAACCGTTAGTGTTGGAGGAGCTGTTTTTACTAAAAATTTAAAAGTAGAAACGATTAAACCAAATCGCTTAAAACTTAAAATTGACATAAAAGATAAAGTCTTGCACGCTAAAAAACCAATTGCAGGAAAACTAATTGTAAAATGGCTTCACGGAGCTCCGGCAAGAAATTTAAAAGCAGACATTAAGGTAAAATTTACCGAAAGTAATATTTCTTTTAAAGGATTTGAAAAATATGTTTTTAAAGATCCTATTAAAAAATTTAATAGTGAAGAAATAACTGTTTTTGATGGTAAATTAGATGATAACGGTGAGGCTGTTTTTAGTAAAAAAGTAAACTTACAAGGCAAAGCTCCCGGAATGTTAAAAGCAAGTTTTTTAACCAGAGCTTTTGAAAAAGGAGGCGATTTTTCTATGGATGTTTTTACTAAAAAATATGCTCCTTATATCTCATTTGTTGGTTTAAAATCACCAAAGGAACAAGCTTACGGTTCATTTTATACTAATGAAGATGTGCCTTTTGAGGTGGTTACGGTAGATGATCAAGGAAATCCGATAAAACGAAATAATCTCGAGGTTAAAATCTATCAGATAAAATGGCGTTGGTGGTGGAGTTCTTCGTATGATGATTTGGCTTCGTATGTTAGTAATCACTATAATAGTTTGTATAAATCGTTTAAAATAAACACCAATAAAAACGGAAAAGCAAGTTTTAATGTTCGTGTAGATGAACACGATGATTATTATGGCGGACGTTATTTAATTCGCATTTATGATCCAAAAAGTGGTCATGCAACCGGAAGAACAGCATATTTTTATCGCGATTGGTGGAAAAGACAAGCTAATGATGACCCGGAAGCTTCTAAAATGTTGGTATTTACTTCCGATAAAGATAAATATGAAGTAGGTGAAACAGCAAAAATTTCTTTTCCGAGTGGCACCGAAGGTCGTGCTTTAATTTCGGTTGAAAACGGAAGTAATGTCTTGCTCAAAAAATGGGTAAAAACGAAAAAAGGACAAACCACAGCTACTTTTGAAATCACCAAAGAAATGGCTCCAAATGTGTTTGTAAATATTTCGTTATTGCAACCTCACGCACAGGTAGAAAATAATTTACCATTGCGTTTGTACGGAATTTTACCTCTTAATATAGAGAACAAAAATACCAAGTTAGAACCGCTAATCGATATGCCAAACAGTTTAAAACCGGAACAAAATTTTACGGTAAAAGTTAGTGAAAAAAACGGTAAAAAAATGACTTACACTATTGCTGTGGTCGATGAAGGCTTACTGGATTTAACACGTTTTAAAACACCAAATCCGTGGAATGAGTTTTATAAAAAACAGGCTCTTGGTGTTAAAACTTGGGATTTATACGATTATGTTATCGGTGCTTACACAGGTAGCGTAGAACAAGTATATGCTATTGGTGGAGATGCCGAACTCCAAGGTAAAAAAGCCAAAAAAGCCAATCGTTTTAAACCGGTTGTTATGGTTTTAGGTCCCTTTACGCTCAATAAAAATAAAAGTAGAAGCCATATTATAAAAATGCCTAAATACATAGGTTCGGTAAGAACTATGGTAGTTGCCGAAAATAGAGAAAATATTGCTTATGGAGCAACAGAAAAAACAACTCCTGTAAAAAAACCGTTAATGGTCTTAGCTTCTTTGCCAAGAAAATTGAGTCCCGGAGAAAAGGTAACTTTACCTGTAACCGTTTTTGCTATGGAAAATAAAGTAAAAAACGCTATAATTTCGCTTAAATTAAGCAAAGGAATAAAGGTTATAGGCGATAAAACAAAACGCATTTCTTTTAAACAACCGGACGAGAAAATGGTGTATTTTAATTTAGATGTTTCCGAAGCAAAAGGAATCGGTAAAATTGAAGTTATCGCTAGCGGAAATGGTGAAAAATCAAGTTATGAAGTAGAAATTGATGTGGTAAATCCTAATCCGATTACTACCAAAGCAATTGATGTGGTTTTAGAGTCAAATCAAACACAAATAGTTGATTTTGCGATATTTGGAATTAAAGGAAGTAATTTTGCAATAGTAGAATTTTCTACTTTGCCTCCAATGAATTTTACCGAACGATTGCAATATCTAATTCAATATCCTCACGGATGTGTAGAACAAACAACGTCGAGTGTTTTTCCACAATTGTATTTTTCAGATATTTTTGATATTCCTGTACAAAGAAAACAAGAAATTCAAGAAAACATAAAAGCCGGAATTAAAAAATTAGGTGATTTTCAAACTACAAACGGTGGTTTAAGCTATTGGAGAGGTTTAAATTATGCCGATGATTGGGGAACGTCTTATGCTGGTCATTTTATGATTGAGGCAGAGAAAAAAGGCTATGTTTTACCGCTTACTTTTATGAGTAATTGGTTGCGATACCAGCAAGAAGCCGCTAAAAATTGGCGAATACACTCGCGTTATAATAATAGCTTACCTCAAGCGTATCGATTATATACTTTGGCATTAGCAGGTCATCCGGATTTGTCTTCTATGAATCGCTTACGCGAAGAAAATTTATCTAATGAAGCAAAATTACACCTTGCAGTAGCATATGCTTTGGCAGGACAACAAGAAATTGCTACAAGATTGGTAAATACCGCAAATATCGATTTTAAACCATATAAATACGATTATTACACCTATGGTTCTGTAGATAGAAATCGTGCAATGGCTTTAGAAACTTATGTAATTACCAATGCAGATAAACAAAAAAGCTTAAAACTGGCAAAAGACATCGCAAAACGATTGTCAAGTAAAGAATGGATGAGTACACAAACTACGGCATATTCGCTTTATGCAATGGTTAAAATGGTTGAAAAAAATGGAGGAAAAGGAGTAAACGTTCAATTTACGGTAAACAATTCGGGTAACGAAAAAATAAATACAAAAAAATCTGTTGCCGAAAGAAAATTAAATATCAAGACCGGTGCTAATTCAATAGCATTACAAAATAAAGGAAATAATACGGTATTTGTGCGTGTTTTAAATTCGGGTATTTTGCCTTTGGGCGAAGAAATTCCGGTTCAACGCGGATTGAATGTTCGTGTAAGTTATTTGGATGCTAATGGTAATAAAATGGAAGTTTCCAAATTAAAACAAGGAATCGATTTTATGGCTCAAGTAACGGTGGAAAATACTACAGGAAATTTTGTGGATAATATTGCATTAACCGAAATTTTTCCATCAGGTTGGGAAATTGTAAATACGCGATTTACCGATTTTGGTAATGTGAAATCGAGTAAAGCGACTTTTACTGATATTAGAGATGATCGCGTTAATTTTTATTTTGATTTAGATGCAAGAAAAAGTAAAACTTTTAATGTGTTGTTAAATGCTTCATATCTTGGTAAATATTATTTGTATGGTGTTCAAGCCGAAGCAATGTATGATAATGATTACTTAACCAGAACCAAAGGCAAATGGATTGAAGTTGTTAATTAAACGTTAAAATAAAATAGAAATGTAACAAAATACTTAAATTAACGTCTTATTGGTAAGGAAATAATTTTTTCTTTAAGTTAGTTAATTTTTTCGGAAACGCCTTACGATACTTTTGCAAGGCGTTTTTGAGTTTAAGGTAGTAACTAAAAAAATCTTGCAATTAAATATGTTTAGATATAAGTTTTTAGAATATTCAATTAGAAATAGCCAATTCATTAATTTTCCGAAAAATGTTAATTCTACTTTAAATAATTGTTATTTATAAAGATAATTTATTTTTTTATTGATTATTTTTCTACATTTGCAACTAACAACTATAATTTTTTAAGAGAATGAATATTCTCTTGTTTTAATTTTTTTTCATGAAAAAAAGTATCTTTTTCGCTCTTGTTTTATCTTTTTCCTTAACTGTATTTTCTCAGATAAATTTATTGCATGAAGCAGGTGTTATTGCAGGACCTGTATCTATGCAAACCGATTTTGGTGAGAGACACCATTTTCCTAGTTCTGTATTAAATATTGGTTATGGTGTTGGATTGGTTTATTACATTAGTGTTGATCCAAATAGAATGCGGTGGAATCAAAGAGGAGATTATTTGCAAAATCATCTTAAATTACGGTTCGAATTATCGTATATGCAAGATAAATTAATTCAACGAGGTAGATATATAGAAGGAAATTCTGTTCAAGCAGCTTTGTTAAAAGGGATTGTGGCAAACCCTAGACTATTTAATGCAGGAGCTCAGATACAATTTAGTGTTTTTAGTGCTTCTGATTTTAAGAGTTGGGAACCTTATTTTAGTCTTGGAGGTATGTTTACTTCTTACAAACCACAATTAGAATCTTTATTAGGTGATATCGAAACAAATCCATCGCTTATCCCAAATGCGTATATAAACGGAATTCACAATGATGGTGGATCAGCAGGTTCTCTAGTTTTAGGAGCCGGAACGACGTATACCACAAATAATAATTTAAAATTAATATTTGATTTTAGATGGCAGCGTTTTCTTGCCGATGATATCGATGGCTTAACACCTTTGATCTCAGCAAATAAATATAACGACTGGTTGTTCTTTCTAAATGTTGGTGTTGCTTTTAAATTGAATTAGCTATTGTTTGTTCAAAATATGTTTTTTCAATCCATTCTCTGTGATTTGGATGTGCAATATTTATAAGAGATTGTGTTCGTTGTTTGATGGTTTTCCCGTATAAATCGGCTACACCATATTCGGTTACAACATAATGGATGTGAGCTCTGGTGGTTACTACTCCTGCTCCTTTTTTTAAGAATGGTACAATACGGCTAATTCCTTTTTTTGTTTGCGAAGGCATTGCAATGATGGCTTTTCCTCCTTCACTTAAAGAAGCTCCTCTAATAAAATCCATTTGTCCGCCAACGCCCGAATATAATTTCGTACCAATAGAATCGGCACAAACTTGACCAGTAACATCAATTTCAATAGCCGAATTTATTGCAACCATTTTTGGGTTTTGTCTAATGATGGCAACATCATTTACAAAATCGGATGTTCGCATTTCTACAAATGGATTGTCATTTACATAATCGTATAATTTTTTGGTTCCCATTAAAAAAGTTGCCATTGCTCTTCCGGGATTTATTCCTTTTTTATTTCCGTTTATTACATCTTTTAGAATTAAATCAATTACACCATCGGAAAACATTTCGGTATGCAATCCTAAATTTTTATGGTTAGTTAGTTTAGATAATACAGCATTAGGGATACTTCCAATTCCCATTTGTAATGTTGCACCATCATCAATTAATTCGGCTATATAATCGCCGATTTTTTGTTCTATTTTATTTGGTTTTGGTAATATGTGTTCATGTATAGGTGAATCGTGTTCTACAAAGATATCCAATTCTGATATATGGATAATTCCGTCTCCATGTGTTCTTGGCATATTCGGATTTATTTGTGCAATTACATGTTTGGCATTGTCAATTGCAGCCAAAGTAGCTTCTACCGAGACGCCAAGCGAACAGTAACCATGTCTATCCGGAGGTGACACTTGGATAAAAGCAACATCGATAGGAACGATATTTCGTTTAAATAAAATAGGTAATTCACTTAAAAAAACCGGTGTGTAAGAGCCGTTTCCGGCTTGTATGGTGTGTCTTACGTTTTTTCCGATAAAATAAGAATTTACATGAAAACTGTCTTTGTATTTTATATCTGCGTAAGGAGCGTTTCCTTCGGTATGTAAATGTGAGATTTCTACATTTTTTAATTCACGGTGTCTTTGTGTTAGAGCATCAATTAAAATTTGAGGATCTGCGGCTGCTGCTTGAATGTAAATTCTATCGTTGTTTTTTATGATTTTTACGGCCTCTTCTGCGGAAACGGATTTGTACATTATCTTTTTTTGCAAAGATAGAAGTATCCTTAAATATAAAAACTGCTATTTGTCAGTAATTACAAATAGCAGTTTTTAAAAAGTAATTTTAAAATTTCTTAAAATTTAGCGTTAAATCCTAAACCAAAAGCTTCTCTAATTTGAAAAGCTTTGATGGTATTGTCATCATAAATAGCTTGAAATACTAAATTTGTAGAAATGTATTTATTTACTTTCATAACTAAATTCATCGTATAATCAATATCTACATTTTGAGGATTGTCTAGATAATTACTATATAGACCTAATAAGTTTTCCAAAGAAACATTTTTCATTAAATCTACTTTATAGTATCCCCTTAATGATGCTCCTAATTCTAATGCTGTCGTTTTTCCCGGATCTGTACCAAAAGATCCTGCAAATTCATCGTGAACGATAATATATTTTGCTGCAGCAGGAGAGATGTTTACGTGTAAGTTATCGGATTTTTTCCATAACATACCCGGACCTGCTTGAAAATATGCAGGAGAAAAGAAATGAGATGTTTTAACACCGGTGTCTTTATCAAAACCGGAATCCATTTGAGTTTTCATGTTAAAGTAAAAAGAGTAATACCATAATCCTTTTGCTTTTTTACCTAATAATGAGTTGAATTCTAAACGGTCGTTAGATTTTGTAAAACGATCATCACCATCATTTTTAATAGCACCGTAATCGAAGATAAATTTGTTATCCCATACTAAATCTCCTTTTACTAAATTAAAATCATAGTTAATTAAGGCATTAGCCATAAGGTTAGAGATACCTCCACCTGTCCATTCGTTGTTAAAAGCTGATTGATTAAAAGTAATAGCCATATTACCTCCTTTTGTCCAACCATCTTTTACTCCTTCTTTTTTGTCTTGTGCAAAGACTATTGTTACTGTTAACAATAATACAATTGCAAATGTCAATTTTTTCATTTTTGTTTCTTTTAAATTATTTTTTTGCGGTTGCAAATGTAAGCTATTTTTTTAATATATAAAACACTATAAATCAACCATATATATTTGAGTGTTTTTTTGATTATTTTAATTTGACATTTCTCATACTTTTTTTAAATGAAAAATTGTAATTTTGACACATGCTTACAAATGCAAGTAAATATGCGATACGCTCAGTGCTTTTTTTGGCACAAAACTCTAACATTGATAAAAAATATGGAGCGAAGTATATTGCCGACGAATTAGATATTCCGGTTCATTTTATTGCGAAGTTACTTCAACCATTAGTTAAAAAAGGAATAATATCTTCTTTAAAAGGACCAAATGGTGGTTTTTATTTTACTCCCGATAACGGAAAATTTAAAGTTTGTGATATTATTGAGGTTATCGAAGGAAAGAACATCTTTGATTCTTGTTTTTTAGGATTGCCTAAATGTGGTGACTCTAATCCTTGTCCGGTACATCATATTGTTGCACCTTTTAAATCTGAATTATTAAAAAAATTCAACATGTCTTTAAATGAGTTTAAAGAAGATATGGATAATTTAGGAACATTTTTAACTTTACCTACAAAAAAATAAAAATTGATAAATATCATATTATAATATTGGAGCATCTTGTATATTTGTAGATATAAAAGATAATTTAGTCTTTTATTTAATTTTAACCAAATCTATAATTTATGTTATCAAAAAAACAAGCACGTGCATTTTTTTTAGTAGGAACATTGGTTACGTTTATGATTTTCATATTCTTAACTATTTATTCCTTATCTAAAGCACAAGATCAATCACATGCAGAGAATATTACTCCGGCAGTTGTCCGTGGTAAAAAACTCTGGGAAAAAAACAATTGTATGGGTTGTCATACTTTGATGGGAGAAGGTGGATATTACGCACCTGAATTAACAAAAATAGTAGAGCGAAGAGGTGATGCTTATATTAAAGCAGCTTTAATGTCTAAAACTCCGTGGCAAGTTCATGGTAGAAAAATGGTAGCTTACGGGATGACCGAACAAGAAGCAAACGATATGGTAGCATTTTTTACATGGATAGGTAATATCGATTTAAACGGATTTGAACGCGTTGTTTCTCCATTAGCAAAAGATAAAGTAACTAACTAAATAAAAATATTATGAAATATAAATCACAAAAAGTAGCGTATTGGTTTTTTGCCTTATCAATGCTATTGTTATTCTTACAACTTGTTTATGGATTTATCATGGGATTTGCTCATGCAGGTTTAGATGGTTTACATCCATGGATTCCTTTTAACACCGCAAAAGCGGTTCATACTAATTTATTAGTAGTTTGGTTGCTTTCCGGATTTATGGGAGCTGCGTATTATATTATTCCGGAAGAAGCTCAACATGAATTAGTTAGTGTAAAATTAGCGTATGTACAATTAATTTCTTTAGCTCTTGTAGGTGTTGTAGCAATTATTGGATACCATTTTAATTACTGGGAAGGGCGTAAATTTTTAGAAATACCAAGACCTTTAGATTATTTGGTAGTAGTTAATGTGTTGTTGTTTTTAGGGATTATCCTTTTAACTTTATGGAAAGGAAAACGTAAAACAACAACAGCTTTAGTATTATCTATGGGATTATTATTTGCAGCACTTTTGTATTTACCGGGAATGATTTTCTTTGATAGTCAAGTGTTAGATTCGTTTTTTAGATGGTGGGTTGTTCATTTATGGGTAGAAGGTGTTTGGGAATTGATAATGGGAGGTATCTTATCATTTTTGTTGATTAAACTTACCGGAGTCGATAGAGAAGTTATCGAAAAATGGTTATATGTTATTGTAGGATTAACTTTTTTATCCGGTATTTTAGGTACAGGACACCATTATTATTATATAGGTGTAAATAAAATTTGGTTAATTGTTGGAGGTATATTCTCAGCATTAGAACCTTTAGCATTTTTAGCAATGGCTTTATTTGCCATTAATATGTACCGAAAAGGAGAAAAAAAACACCCAAATAAAATTGCATTAATGTGGACTATTGGTTCTGCAATCGTTTCTTTTATTGGAGCAGGTTTACTAGGTTTTGCACATACTTTACCACAAACAAATTTATACACACACGGAACATTAGTTACCGCAATGCATGGACATCTTGCGTTTTGGGGAGCTTATGCTATGATAGTATTTGCAATAATTAGTTATTCGTTGCCAAATATGACAGGACGTAAATTTTATGATAGTGTTATGGGTAGAATGGCTTTTTGGTTATCTAATATTGGTATGCTAGGGATGACAGTTGCCTTTGGTGTTGCAGGTGTCGCTCAAGTTTATTTAGAACGTAAAATGAAATTAAATTTCATGGATGTACAAAAAGATATTGAAGTACATTTTTGGGTATTAATCATTATGGCAACTTTGTTTTCTACCGGAATTATTCTTTATATGATTGAGTTTTGGCGTCATGGATTGCCAAATGATGAAGCCTTAGAAGTAAATTCGTAATATTTTTTACTGTTTTAAGTTAGTAATATTTATTTGTCGGAGTTAAGTTTATAGAATTTAACTCCGACCCTTTTTGTAATTTAGTATAAAGATAAAAAATGAATTCAACATATTATCACGAAGTAGGAAAAGAAGTCGCTGTTTTTGAACACACTTACGCAAATAAATTACCTTTTTTATTAAAAGGTCCAACAGGAACAGGGAAATCTAGATTTATCGAATTTATGGCAAATAAATTAGATAAAAAACTAATAACCATCGCTTGTCATGAAGAAACTTCGTCAACCGATTTAATAGGAAGGTACATCATTAAAGGAGCAGAAGCTGTTTGGATTGACGGACCACTTACTAAAGCTGTAAAAGAAGGTGCAATTATCTATTTAGATGAAATTGCCGAAGCAAGGCCGGATGTTATTGTAGCAATTCATTCATTAACCGATCATAGACGCGAATTATATATTGATAAATTAGGAAAAATAATTAAAGCTCATAACGATTTTATGCTTGTTGCATCTTTTAATCCCGGATATCAAAAAGGGTTTAAAGAATTAAAACCCTCTACAAAACAGCGTTTTATTTCATTAAGTTTTAATTATCCTGAAAATAAAATAGAAACTGAAATATTGATAAACGAAACAAAAATTGATAAATCAACAGCCAAAAAACTGGTAAATATAGCTACTAAAATTAGAAATTTAACCGAGTTAGGTTTAACCGAGACTGTTTCGACAAGATTATTAGTAGATGCAGCAAAATTGATTCGTTCCGGTTTGCCAAAACGATTATCTGTTGAGGTTGCCATTGTAGAGCCATTAACCGATGATATAGAAATTATTGAAGCGTTACGTGATTTGTGTAATCTTTTGATTTAGGATTCAGTTTGCAGTTGGCTGTATTCAGTTATCAGTATTCAGTTATCAGTTTGCGGTGTTTCGTTAGCGGTGTTCAGTAGGTGGTTTTGGAATATAATAGAAGACGGAATAGATGGTTTTCCAAAAAAGAATTATATTTAATCTAAAAAACATGGGATTTAGAACTTTAATTGCGTATAAAAAAGCCTTCGATTTATCTATGGAATTTTTTAAAATTTCAAAATCTTTTCCTAAAGAAGAAATATATTCTTTAACAGATCAGATTAGAAGATCTTCACGTTCGGTTTGTATTAATTTAGCAGAAGGTTATAGAAAAAGAACTTATCCAAAACATTTTTACAGTAAATTAACAGATGCAGATTCTGAAAATTCTGAAACTTTAGGTTGGCTTGAATTTGCACTTGCTTGTAATTACATTTCAAAGGAAGTAAAAAATAATTTGGAAATAAAAAATATTGAAATAGGAAAACTCTTAAATTATATGATGAATAATTTAGATCGATTTCGTTAGAGGTGTTTTGTTTTTAGTACTCAGTATTCAGTATTCAGTATTCAGTGTTCAGTATTCAGTGTTCAGTATTCAGTATTCAGTACTCAGTTTTCAGTATTCAGTATTGAGTACTCTGTGAAATTGCCAACTGCCAACTGAACACTGCCAACTGATGACTGCCAACTGAACACTGAACACTGAAAACCGCCAAATGAAAACTAAAGACTAAAGACTAAAAAAATCACATTAAATAAAAAATGGCACTAGACGAATACTTATACGGAAAAATTTCAAACTTTTTTAAATCCAAAAAAAGAGAAGCTGTTTTTGAAAATGCAAGTACTGTAAAACTAGACGAAATAAAACAACGTTTAATTATTTTCGCTCGTGCAGTTACAGGAAATCCGATAAGTATTTACATAGCAGAACGGGAAGGTGGCTATAAAAACAATAACTTTTTTTTGCCGGAATATTTTAATGAATTTCAAGATAGAGAAGATAATTTGTCTTTTTATTTGTTTAGAGTTTTGTATTTGTCTGTTCAAAAAAATCTTAATATTAATTGGCAAGAAGGAATAGACCATCCTTTGGAAGAAAGTCGTAAAAAAGCACTGGAATCTTCCAATTTAATTGTAAAAAAACTTTTTAAACAATTTCCGCTTACCAAAGAAATTCATCATAATTTAATCGTTCATTTTAAAAATAAATCAAAGGATAAAGATCAAGTTGATTATACTTTTATCTACGGAAAATGGATGCGAAATGTTGCAGAAACCAGTTCCGATAAGCAACTTAAAAATTTTAATAATAAAGTAAAAAAAGCTATTGAGGAGGAAATAAAAACTGTTTTAAAGGCAAAGGCAGTTGAAGATGTTATTTCGGTTGAAATCGATAAAAGACAACAAGAGGATTATGTAATGACGCATAATTTTGAAAAAATTGATACCGCGGAAGAACACGATGGAGGTTGGCGTGATTTTGATGGCGATGACGAACTTGATAAACACAGTAAAGCTCTTGAAGAATTAAATATGAAATATACCGTTCGCGTAGATGATACGGTGCATTCTGTTTATCAAGCGGAGTTTGTAGAGAATATTACCATATCAGAAAGTACCGATATTTCAACCAAGGATTTTTATATTTTATACGATGAATGGGATTATTCCAAACGTGTATATAAGGAAAATTTTTGTAAAATTTATCCAAAGAAAATTATCGAAAAAGATATAAATTACTATAAAAAAACTTTAAAAGATAATACTTCTACCTTGTTGGGTTTACGTAAAATGTTAACTAATGTAAACAATAAAATGCAACAACAAAGACGTCAAACACAAGGAGAAGAGTTTGATTTAGATGCATTAACCGATTTATATATCGATGTACATTCCGGTCATACACCATCTGAAAAAGTATATCTTTCCAAAAGAAAGAAAGAAAAAGATTTGTCTATTTTAATGTTGTTGGATAATAGTCTTTCAACCGATGGCTATGCTAATAATAACCGTGTAATTGATGTAGAAAAGCAAGTTTCCATTCTTTTTGGAGAAATTCTAGATGAATTTAAAGTTGATTTTTCGATAGCAAGTTTTTATTCTAAAACTAGAAATTATGCAAGTTATCTTACTTTAAAAGAATTTGATGAAGATTGGAACAAAGCAAAATACCAAATAGGTTCGGTACAACCTGAAGGTTATACCAGAATTGGTGTTGCCCTCCGTCATGCTGGTGCTCAATTAGAAAAAAGACAAACCAAAAACAAATGGATTATCTTAATTTCCGACGGAAAACCAAACGACTACGATAAATACGAAGGAAAATACGGAATTAACGATGTAAAACAAGCTTTACGAGAATTAAATGAACAAAATATCAATTCTTATGCCTTAGCAATTGAAGCAAATGCAAAATATTATTTACCACAAATGTTTGGTGTTAACCACTACGAAATTTTAACAACACCTGTTGAGTTGTTACAATCATTAACTAAATTATACGAAAAAATAAAATTTCAATCATAAATTTTTACCGTAACAAAAGTAACACGAAAATTTATATAAAAGAGTATTTTGTATTTTATTAATTCGTAATTTTGTTGTTTATAAAATACGAATAAATGAACTCATTTTTAAATAAAATAAATCACTTACCTGCAAATCATCCTGTTGTAGTTTATTATAAAGAAAGTGCTTTAATTCAGGATTTATTACAAGAATTAGAGGAAGTAAATCCAAAAGAAGATTTTCAGAAATATTACAATATTTTTAATCAATTAACTACCATAGAAAAACGATTTTCACGAAAAGAAAATCAATTATTTCCATATCTCGAAAAACACGGATGGGAAGGACCAAGTCAAGGAATGTGGTCTTTTCACGATAATCTTCGTGATCAAATAAGATTACTAAATAAATATAACGAAGAAAAAAATACCGAAAAAATTTCAGAGAATCTTTCGTATCTAATCGATGGTGTTAGACGATTATTGCAAATAGAAGATACGCGTTTATTTCCTAATGCAATGGAATTATTATCCGATGATGATTGGAATGAATTCTATCAAGGAGATGAAGAAATAGGATGGATGTTACCTGATAAACCGGATCCTTATCCAATAAAAGAATCGGAGTATATCCACCCAAGCAATGATTTTACAGTTAGAAAATTGTCTTTTTCTACAGAAAACACATTTCATTATGACGAAGGCTATCTGACACCTGAGCAAGTGAATTTACTGTTAAAATTTCTTCCGGTAGATATTACTTATGTGGATGAAAATGATAAAGTAATTTTTTACAATAGAGGTGAGGATCGTGTTTTTCCAAGAAGTAAAGGAATTATCGGAAGAGAAGTTAAATTTTGTCATCCACCAAAAAGTGTGCATTTGGTATTGCGTATTGTAGAAGAATTTAAAGCAGGAACTAAAGATGTAGCTGAATTTTGGATTAATTTTAAAGGAAAAATGATTCATATTCGTTATTTTGCAGTAAGAGATAAAGATAAAAAATATCGCGGTGTTATTGAAATGTCGCAAGATGTAACAGATATTCAAAAATTAAAAGGACAAAAAAGATTATTAGATGATTGGGATTAGTATTCAGTCTTCAGTCTTCAGTCTTCAGTCTTCAGTCTTTGGTGCTCTGTGAAACCGTCAACTGAACACTGCCAACTGAACACTAAATACACAACAGAAACAAAAAATAATTCAATATGAAATCAATAAATTACAAGAGTATTTACTATCCTCCGGGAGGAATTTTATTATGGATTTTAATTTTTTTAGAACTGATTACTTTTGGTGTAGCTTTAATTATTTTAGTAGCAGGTACAGATGGTAATATCAATGCATACTATGAGTCAGCTTCACATTTAAATGCAACATATGGTGCAATAAATACCATTTTTTTACTTACAAGTGGTTTTTTTATGGCAACATCGGTTAAACTTTTTAAAAAAGGAAATATTAAAAAAGCAGATTTATATCTTAAATTAACCATGATGTTTGGAGCTTTATTTTTACTTTTAAAATCGTTAGAATATTCCGAAAAAATAGAAAAAGGCTTTGTTTTAGGTTATGATACTTTTTTTAATTTTTATTGGTTGTTAACCGGATTTCATGTAATTCATATTTTAGTTGGTTTGGTGATTTTATTACTATTGCATTTTAGTATGAAAAAGCCCAACGCCTTGGTAGAAGATTTTGAAGCAAGTGCGGCTTTTTGGCATATGTGTGATTTGATTTGGTTGTTGTTATTTCCAATTTTATATTTAGTTTTTTAGTTATGGAAAGAAAAGAATTATACACGTATTTAACACTATTATTGTTAACTGTTTTTACAGCATATTTTGCTAATAATTATCACGGTATTAAGATTTTTTCAATACTTATTTTAATCCTTTCGGGAATAAAGTTTTTATTAGTTGCATTTAATTTTATGGAATTAAAAAAAGCACATCCGTTTTGGAAAGTGCTTTTGGTAAGTTATTTAACAATCTTTATTTCTATTGTTTCTATTCTATTGTAGCTTTTTCTTTTTTTGCCTTATAAAGAGGCACATTTGAGCACGCTTCGCCATACATAATTGTAGAAGCAACAGGAATCAACTTTTCAATTAATTGTACATATGCGGTTTCCGGGATTTTTTTATCGGAGCAGCCTTTTATCAGTAATAATTTATCTTTATAGACCGAAACATCTAAATTTGAAATAATTTCTTGAAAAAGTGTTGTTTCAATTTCTTTTAAATCGCCTACAACTACACGTTTTGTATAAG
>JALSLI010000059.1 GCA_026988395.1 Flavobacteriaceae bacterium
AAATGAATTGATAATATATTTAGGATAATCTAGATATTTTTTATAAAACGGATTATCTTTTCCTAAAAAAACATCTAATGACAAATATAATGTATCTTGCTCGTAAATTACTCTTTGATCATATGAAATATTTGTCATTACTGTAATAACCTCAGGTTCTTTAAATTTTGGATAATAATATTTTACATGCTTAAAGAGATTTTTTAAATTTTCCTTTTCAGTAGAAAAATCGGCATATTCTTTCATTGTTGCCTGAAATAATTCTTGCTCTAAAGTATCTTTCATTTTAGCAATCCAGATACTATCGATATCATGTGGAAAAATACTACGGAATTCCTTTTTAATTATAGGTAAATCATTGGGTTCTGCTGTATAAAATATTTTTTCAAATCGCTTAACGGAAACATTTGCCGATACATCGGAAACATCTACATCTAATTTGTTTTTCGGTTTACACGAAATAAAAAAAACAGGTAATAACAACCAGATTAGATATTTAAATTTCATTAATATAAGATTTGAATTATAAACGTAACGGATTTTAATAAATTGTATTACTTTTGCCTACAAAACTACTAATAAAGTTTAAAATGAATGCAGAAAAAGTTACAAATTACATCGTAAATTGGTTAAAAGATTATGCTAATAAAGCAAATGTAAATGGTTTTGTTGTCGGTGTTTCCGGAGGAATTGATTCGGCTGTAACATCTACTTTATGTGCTTTGACAGGTTTAGAGGTAAAATGCTTGGAAATGCCAATTCATCAAGATATAAATCAAGTTACAAGAGCGGAAAAACACATTGCTTTTTTAGAAAAAAAATATAAAAATGTTAGTTCAGATAAAGTGGATTTAACACCTGTTTTTGAAGGTTTTAAAAGCATTATGCCTACGATTAGCGACAACGAAAAAGTAGCTTTATCTTTAGCAAATACGCGTGCTAGATTACGTATGACAACTTTATATTATTATGCAGGGATTTACGGTTTACTTGTTGCCGGAACCGGTAATAAAGTAGAAGATTTTGGTGTTGGTTTTTATACCAAATACGGCGACGGCGGTGTTGATTTAAGTCCGATAGCCGATTTATTAAAATCCGAAGTTTATGAAATAGCCAAATATTTAGGAATAATAGATGAAATCCAACAAGCTGCACCAACAGATGGACTTTATGCAGATAGCAAATCTGATGAAGAACAAATTGGTGCGAGTTATGACGAGTTAGAATGGGCAATGGAACAAGATCAAAAAAATAAAACGCACTTGGACTTTACCGGTAGAAACCAAGAAGTTTTTAAAATTTACAAATCACGTAATAACCAAAATAAACATAAAATGGTTCCTATTCCGGTTTGTGAAATTCCGGATGATTTAAGGTAAATAAAAAAGGCGTTTTTTTAAAAAAACGCCTTCACTTCAAATTAATTTAAATAAAATTGAAAAGAATTTTCTTTTATTCTAATTATTTTAAATGCTTTTGAATAATTTAATAAAAAAGAAATGGTTTCTTTTTTTGGGTTCATGTTTTTTTGTGGTGCTTTTTGAGAGTAATAGTTTGTCATTTATACTGTTTTAGAGGTTAATACAAACTAATAACGCACAAAAAAAATATTTATTATTCCAGATTTAAAATTATTTTATTTTCTGCCGCCAGCTTTCTCAAATTTATTAAAGCATAACGCATCCTCCCCAAAGCTGTATTAATACTTACATCAGTAGTATTAGATATTTCTTTAAAACTCATATCTTTAAAGATTCGCATTTCTAAAACTTCACGCTGATTTTCAGGCAATAACTGTACTAAATCTTTAATGTCTTTATAAATCTGTTCTGTTATTATTTGGTTTTCGGCATTTAAAGAATCATCCGTTAAAACGGAAAAAATATCAAATTTATCTGTATTATTAAATTTTGGCATTCTATTGCTTTTTCTAAACGAATCGATTACCAAATTGTGTGCAATACGCATTACCCAAGGTAAGAATTTGCCTTCTTCATTATATTTATTGTTTTTTAAAGTATTTATTACCTTAATAAAGGTATCTTGAAAGATGTCTTCAGTTGCATCTCGGTCTAATACTTTACTGTAAATAAAGCTGTAAATTTTTTGTTTGTGGCGATAGATAAGTGTTTCTAACGCGTATTCATCTCCGTTGATATAATTGGAAACCAAAACAGCATCCTGAATTTTACATTTTTGCATAATTCTCCTTTTTTAAAGTTATTTATTTTTTTTTAAAAGAGTAAAATTATACTATAAGCAAGTGTGTTTTAAGTTGTTCGTGCAGACAAATATAGAAAATAATATTTTAAACAAACAAATATTTTTGTTTATTTTTTAAAATTGTGGTCTTAAATCTACTAATTTGCGATAAAAAAACAATTAATTCCAGCGTCTAAATTGATTGTTTTTATAACTAAGCATCACTAAAAATCCTGCAATGGCTCCTCCTACATGTGCAAAGTGACCAATATTTGTATTTCCAAAAATACCAAATAACATATCTCCTATTAATAAAAGCGGAATAAAATATCGTGCTTCAATCATAATAGGTAAAAACATTAGTCCCATTTTTGCTCTTGGCATTAACATACCAAATGCAATCATTAAACCATATAAAGCTCCGGAAGCTCCTACTAATCTTTTACCATAAATTGTAATTAACTTAATTAATTTCTCTTTTGAAACCAATTCTAAAACACCTTGACTAACCTTACCGGTTTCTACAATCTGCATTAAAATATTTTTAGGAATTCCTTTACTTACAAATTCACTTATTAACATATTAAAATGAATATAATCTATCAATTCAAATAATAACACTGCTCCGATACCGGAAACAAAATACAATATTAAAAATTTCTTTTTACCAAGTATTTGTTCTACTACACTACCAAACATCCACAAACCTATCATATTAAATAATAAATGCATTTCGTTACCATGCATAAACATATGTGTAATAATTTGCCATGGTCTAAATTGCGGACTTAAAATAAAATGCATCGCTAAACTG
>JALSLI010000060.1 GCA_026988395.1 Flavobacteriaceae bacterium
AATTTAAAGAAAATGATGAATAAATTAAAATTGGAACTTAAAAAAATATTTACGTATTTAAAATTCCTTTTTTTTAAGCAAAATTATGTTTTTAAATTTTGACTTCATAAGGAACGACTAGTTAGATAGTGGAGGAAAAAAGTCCGTAATAATTATTTTACTACGGACTTTTAAAGACTAAATAAGTTTAAAGAAGGATATTATTACTCAAAATAATTAAAACTACGATTTGGGTCTAAATTTAATAGTGTTTCGTAGATCAACTCAATAACGCCTTCTACATCATCTTTATGTACCATTTCAACAGTGGTATGCATATATCTTAAAGCTAATGAAATTAAGGCACTTGGTACGCCTCCGTTAGAGTAAGCGAACGCATCCGTGTCAGTACCTGTTGCTCTGGATGAGGCGTTACGTTGGATTTTAATATTGTTTTTCTCAGCAGTATCTTCAATTAAATTACGTAATCTATTATGAACAGCCGGAGCATAACCAATTACCGGTCCTTCACCAGATTTTGTTTCACCTTGTGTTTTTTTATCAATCATTGGTGTTGTTGTATCATGGCAAACATCGGTGATGATGGCTACGTTTGGTTTAATGGTTTCGGTAATCATTTGAGCACCTCGTAACCCGATTTCTTCTTGAACGGAATTTGTGATGTATAAACCAAAAGGCAATTTTTTATTATTTTCTTTTAAAAGTCTTGCAACTTGTGCTATCATAAAACCGCCCATTCGATTATCAATTGCTCTACAAACAAAGTGATTTTTGTTTAAAACCATAAATTTATCCGGATAAGTAACAACACAACCTACATGAATACCTAATTTATGTACTTCTTCTTTACTTCGGCAACCAACATCGATAAAAATATTATCCAATTTTGGTGCTTTTTCATTAGCACCTTTTCTAGTGTGAATAGCTGGCCATCCAAAGACACCTTTAATAATTTCGCCTTTTCTGGTATGGATATTTACTCTTTTGGATGGTGCGATTTGATGATCTGAACCACCATTTCGGATAACGTAAATAAAACCGTCATCGGTTATGTAATTAACATACCAAGAGATTTCATCTGCATGCCCTTCGATTACAACTTTAAAGTCGGCATCCGGATTTATCACGCCAACAGCCGTTCCGTAGCTATCAGTAATAAACGTATCTACGTATGGTTTTAGGTAATCCATCCATAATTTTTGCCCTTGAACTTCGTAACCCGTTGGTGATGGATTGTTTAAGTATGCTTCTAAAAAAGCCATTGCTTCTTTGGTTAGTATTTTATTTTTTGCCATAATGTAAATTTTAATTTTGTACGAAATTAACAATAATTAAACGATTATTACTTTAAATCCGCAAAAGTATTTCTACTGCAAAGCCAAATTGCACGTCATTATTTGCAATGCTCATTTTTCGATACTCACCATAACAAATGCTATGTTTGCGTGTCTCAAAATTGCGATACACCAATACTAACATGCATTTTGACTTTTCGTTACGAAAACCTTTGCGGATTTAAGGTATTATGTTATTTTTGGAATGATTTTAGCAGACCTTAATGTATGAAGAAAATTTTTATTGTTGTTTTTTTGATGTTGTCTTTTATGCTACACGCTCAAAAAAAAGTGCGTGATACTATTATTGATGATAAAGTTTTTATTGAGGGCGATTCTATCGAATTTACTTTGGATGAGGTTTATTTATTTAAAAAATTACATTTTAAAAATAAAAAGGAACGTAACTACTATTACTGGTTTTGGAAAAAAGTGCATAAAGCTTATCCTTACGCAATGCAAACAGCAAAGATTCTTAATGATATTGATGCGAATTTAAAAAAGATAAAATCAAAAAGAAAAAAACGAAAGTATATAAGAAAAGCACAAAAATATTTAAAGGAAGAATTCTCAGATCAATTAAAAAAATTAACTCGTACCGAAGGGAAGGTTTTAATTAAATTAATCCATCGACAAACCGGAAAAACAGTTTTCGATTTAATAAAAGAATATCGAAGTGGTTGGAAAGCGTTTTGGTATGATTCTACTGCACGATTATTTGATTTGTCATTAAAGAAAGAATACCATCCTAAGAGTAATGATTTTGATTTTTTAATTGAAGATATTTTGCAGCGTGCTTTTAGTAATGAATCTTTGACTAAGCAAGAAGCTAAAAATCCGGTAGATTATATGGATTTAAGTAAAAAATGGAAAAAAATAGATATAATTAAGGTAATTGATAATCGTTAATAAATTTAGATAATACCTTCTTTTATTAATTCGTGAATATGAATGATACCTTTATATATATTGTTTTTTGTTACTACAAGTTGCGAAATATTATTTTCTTCCATTAAATGTAAGGCGTCTATTGCCATTGCATCGTAATCAATAGTTTTAGGATTTTTACTCATAATGGAATTGGCTGTTATGCTGTTAAAATCTGTTGTATCGCTTAACATTCTTCTAATATCGCCATCGGTTATGATGCCTTTTAGTGTGTTTTTTTTATCTAAAACTGCTGTTGCACCTAATCTTTTTTCCGAAATTTCGATAATAATATCTTTTAAAGGAGCGTTTTCGGTTACAACCGGAATTAAATTATTTTCCAATAAATTGCTTACACGTAAATAAAGTTTTTTTCCTAAAGCACCTCCGGGATGGTATTTGGCAAAATCTCTGCTGGTAAAGTCACGTAATTCCAACAAGGCAACAGCAAGAGCATCGCCCATTACCAATTGAGCCGTAGTACTGCTTGTTGGAGCTAAATTATTAGGACAAGCTTCTTTTTCTACATAAGTATTAAGAATAAAATCGGCATTTTTACCTAAAAAAGAATCTTTATTCCCTGTTATGGCAACAATTTTGTTATTATTATTCTTGATTAAAGGTACTAAAACTTTTATTTCGGGCGTATTGCCACTTTTTGAAATACAAATTACCACATCATCTTTTAAGATATTACCTAAATCGCCGTGAATGGCATCTGCCGCATGCATAAAGACTGCAGGTGTTCCGGTAGAATTTAAAGTAGCAACAATTTTGGTTGCAATGTTGGCACTTTTGCCAATTCCGGTAATAATTACCCTTCCTTTTGAATTTAAAATAAAATTAACAGATTTTTCGAAATCAGAGTCTAAAAAATGTATTAAATTCGCTATCGCTTTGCTTTCTTCTAAAATAGTTTGCTTAGCAATATTTAGAATGTCTTTATTTTTTTTCAAAATTTAGAGATTTATAATGAGAATAATTTGTATATTTAACCAAAGAAAAAGTGCATCAATCTAATTTTAGAAAGATTTGTTGCAAATGTATTTAAAAAAAATTAGATAAAAAAAGAATGAATCCCGTAAAAAACGATTTACACGTTGCCTTAAAAAAATATTTTGGTTTTGATTCCTTTAAAGGACTTCAAGAACCGGTGATAGAGAGTATATTATCCCGTAAAAACACTTTTGTTATTATGCCAACAGGAGGCGGAAAATCACTGTGTTATCAATTACCTGCATTAATGCAAGAAGGTACGGCAATTGTCGTGTCACCACTCATTGCATTGATGAAAAATCAAGTAGATGCAATTAGAGGTTTGTCTACCGAAAGAGGTGTGGCACACGTGTTAAACTCCTCCTTAAATAAAACCCAAATTGCAGAAGTAAAAAACGATATTGAACGAGGTGTTACCAAATTATTATATGTTGCTCCCGAATCTTTGATTAAGGAAGAATATGTAGAGTTTTTACAACGTCAAAAAATTTCTTTTTTAGCAATCGATGAAGCTCATTGTATCTCAGAATGGGGGCACGATTTTAGACCGGAATATCGAAATTTAAAAAATATTATTGATAAAATTGCCGATGTTCCGATTATCGGTTTAACAGCTACGGCAACGCCAAAAGTAGAATTAGATATTTTAAAAAATCTAAAAATGCCTGATGCTAATAGGTTTAAAGCCTCTTTTAATAGACCAAATTTGTTTTATGAAGTACGACCTAAAACAAAGGAAGTCAATAAAGATATTATTCGTTTTGTTAGAAAAAATAAAGGGAAATCAGGTATTATTTATTGTTTGAGTAGAAAAAAGGTAGAAGAAATTGCTGAGGTACTCCAAGTTAATGGTATTAATGCGTTGCCATATCACGCCGGATTAGACGGTAAGAAGCGTGCCAGACATCAAGATATGTTTTTAATGGAAGAGGTAGATGTAATTGTTGCTACTATTGCTTTTGGTATGGGAATCGACAAGCCGGATGTTCGCTTTGTAATTCACCATGATATGCCAAAAAGTTTAGAAAGTTATTATCAAGAAACCGGTCGTGCAGGTAGAGATGGAGGAGAAGGACATTGCTTGGCTTTTTATGCGTATAAAGATATTGAAAAATTAGAGAAATTCCTTTCCGGAAAACCGGTATCCGAACAAGAAATTGGTAATGCATTGTTGCAAGAAGTAGTTGCTTTTGCCGAGACTTCAATGAGCAGACGTAAATTTTTGTTAAATTATTTTGGTGAAGAATTTGATGAAGTCAATGGAGATGGTGCAGATATGGATGATAATACAAGAAATCCGAAACCGAAAAAAGAAGCAAAAGAGGATGTGGTAAAAGTATTGCAAGTAATTAGAGATACCAATCAAGAATTTAAAGCAAAAGAGGTGATCAATACCTTGGTAGGAAATTCTAACGCTCTGATAAAATCCAGAAGAATTGACGAAAAACCTTTCTTCGGAATAGGTAAAGATAAAGATGCAAATTATTGGATGGCATTAATTAGACAAATTTTGGTAACACCAATGTTGCATAAAGAAATTGAGCAATATGGGGTGCTTAAAATTACCGAAGAAGGTCTAAAATTTATTGATAATCCATCTTCTTTTATGATGACCGAAGACCACGTTTATAGTGAAGAAAAAATAGATGATATAGTTGATAATACTAAAGGTTCGGGTAATGCCACTGATGAAGTGTTGTTTAGGATGCTTAAAGATTTACGAAAAAAAGTTGGAAAGAAAAAAGGAGTTCCTCCGTTTGTTATTTTTCAAGATCCGTCATTAGAAGATATGACCTTAAAATACCCAATTACCATACAAGAATTATCAAATGTGCATGGTGTAGGTGAAGGGAAAGCTAAGAAATATGGGAAAGACTTTGTAGATTTAATTGCAAGATATGTAGAAGAAAATGAAATTGAAAGACCGGATGATATTATCATTAAAAGTACCGGTTCTAATTCCGCTTTAAAACTGTTTATTATACAGAACACCGATAAGAAAATTCCGCTTATTGATATTGCCAAAAGTAAAGGCTTAACAATGGAAGAATTGATTGATGAAATGGAAAGTATCGTTTATTCCGGAACAAAATTAAATATAGGATATTGCATAAATGAAATGATAGATGAAGAAGCGCAAGAAGATATTTTTGAGTATTTTATGGAAGCAGAATCCGATAAAATAGACTTAGCTCTAGAAGAATTTGAAGGTGAATTTGATATTGAAGAATTACGATTGATGCGAATAAAATTCATTAGCGAGGTTGGAAATTAATTTTTTTTAACGATAAAGGCGCTGGTAATACGTATTGTAATTTTTGTTACAGTTAAAACTGATAAAAATCAGCTTTTTTTAATGTTTTACTTGTTAAATTTGCAGTTATAATTATTTAAAATGGACGTAATATACATCATGATTCCGGTAAGTGTTATAATAGCTCTAGGCTTTTTGTATGTTTTTATACGTTCTGTAAAATCCGGTCAATACGATGATACCTACACACCTTCGGTGCGTATGTTGTTTGATGATGAATTAGTAAAAGAGGAAGATTCAAAAAAAAATAAATTAACTAAATAAATATAAATCAAATAATTAAATAATGGAGAAAGAACAATTTTATTATGACAACAAAATAGTAAAGCTATTTTTTTGGGCAACAATAGTTTGGGGTATCGTGGGGATGACCGTTGGGCTGATGGTTGCTTTCTTATTTTTATTTCCTAACTATATGGAAGGGATTCCATGGTTGAGTTTTGGACGTTTACGTCCGTTACACACCAATGCGGCAATTTTTGCTTTTGTAGGGAATGGTTTCTTTGTTGGGATGTATTATTCCATGCAAAGATTATTAAAAACAAGAATGTATAGTGATACTTTAAGTAAAATCCACTTTTGGGGCTGGCAGTTAATAATTGTAGCAGCAGCAATTACACTTCCTTTAGGAATGACTTCCTCAAAGGAATATGCAGAATTAGAATGGCCTATAGATTTAGCAATTACACTTATTTGGGTAGTAATGGGTATCAACATGATTGGAACCATGATTAAAAGAAGACAGCGACACATTTACGTTGCTATTTGGTTTTACATTGCTACGTTCGTAACTGTTGCGGTTTTACATATTTTTAACAATTTAGAAATTCCGGTAACAGCTTGGAAAAGTTATTCTGTATATGCAGGTGTACAAGATGCTTTAATACAATGGTGGTATGGGCATAATGCCGTAGCATTTTTCTTAACCACACCAATGTTAGGGTTAATGTATTATTTTGTGCCAAAAGCAGCAAACAGACCTGTTTATTCCTATCGATTATCCATTATTCACTTTTGGTCTTTAATCTTTATTTATATCTGGGCAGGTCCTCACCATCTTTTATATACAGCATTACCAAGTTGGGCTCAAAATTTAGGAACTGTGTTTTCTGTAATGTTAATTTTCCCTTCTTGGGGAGGTATGATTAACGGATTATTAACACTTCGTGGAGCTTGGGATAAAGTTAGAGAATCAGCAATATTAAAATTCTTTGTAGTTGCAATTACAGGTTATGGTATGGCAACTTTTGAAGGACCTATGTTATCATTTAAAAATGTAAATGCAATTGCTCACTTTACAGATTGGATTGTTGCTCACGTTCACGTTGGTACGTTAGCATGGAACGGTTTCTTATTAGCAGGTATGTTGTACTGGTTAGCTAAAAAATTATATAAAACGGAATTGTATTCTGAAAAATTAGCAAATGTTCATTTCTGGATTGGTACAATAGGTATTTTATTTTATACAATTCCTTTATATATAGCCGGATTTACACAAGCTTTAATGTGGAAAGAATTTAAACCGGACGGCACTTTAGAATATGGTAACTTTTTAGAAACAGTAACCGCTATTATCCCAATGTATTGGATGCGTGCTTTAGGAGGAACTTTATATTTAACCGGTTTTATCATTTTAGCATATAATATTTATAAAACGGCCAAACAAGGACAACCCGTTGAAGATGAATTAGCAGAAGCCGTACCGTTAAAACCAATTTCGCAATCTAGATTACAAGGCGAAGGTTGGCATGCTTGGTTAGAAAGAAGAGTAGTTTTATTTACTATCTTAACAACTGTTGCTATCTTAATTGGAGGTTTAGTAGAGTTTTTACCTTTATTATTGGTAAAATCAAATATTCCTACAATTGCTAGTGTTAAACCTTACACACCATTAGAATTAGAAGGTCGTGATATTTACATCCGTGAAGGGTGTAATAATTGTCACTCACAAATGATTAGACCTTTTAGAAGTGAAGTTGCTCGTTATGGAGAGTATTCTAAAGCAGGTGAATTTGTGTATGATCATCCTTTCCTTTGGGGATCACGTAGAACCGGACCGGATTTACACCGTATTGGTAAAAAATACAATTCAAACTGGCATTTTAACCATTTCTTAGATCCAATGAACACATCACCGATGGAAGATAAAATTTTAGGAACAACTCGTAATTTTATGCCAAAATATACTTGGTTCCATACTACTGATTTAGATTATAGTGATGTGCGTAAAAAAATGGAAGCGTTAAGAGGTGTTGGAGTACCTTATACAGATAAACAAATTGAAATTGCTCCATATCAATTAGAACAACAAGCTAAGGAAGTTGAACAAGAATTAAGACAAGATCCTGAGTATGTTAAAAATTATGGAGACAAACATATGGAGAAAAAAGAAGTGGTTGCTATTATCGCTTATTTACAGCGATTAGGAACTGATATTAAAAAAGCAAAATAATTTAATATGTTGAAATTTATTAAACAAAATCTGGAAACTATTGATGGAGTATCCATTTACCCTATAATTTCATTGGTGATATTTTTTACTGTGTTTATAGGAATGTTATTTATCGTCTTTAAAATGCGTAAAAGTAAATTGGACGAATTGGAAAAATTACCATTAGAAGATTAATAAATTAGGAAACTCAAGTTTAAAAAAAATATAAAATGAGCGAAAACAATCAAAATTTATCCGCATGGCAAAGGTTCCTTAAAAAGATAACTAAAGCCAATGAATTAGGAAAAGAAGAAGAAATAATGACTGACCATAATTATGATGGTATCAGAGAATTAGATAATGTATTGCCTCCTTGGTGGGTTGCAGGTTTCTATATAACCATTGCAATATCTGTTTTTTATTATATCATGGTATTTATGGGAAACTATAATCAAGAAAAAGAATATCAAGATGAAGTTGCACAAGCAAAAATTGAGCATGAAGCATGGTTAAAACAAGATATGAAAAATCATCCAGAAAAATATACCGAAGCAAAAGCTTATACAGATAAGGCTCATTTAGATAAAGGGAAAGAACTTTTTATGGCTAAAGGTTGTATCGCTTGTCACGGTATAGATGGTGGAGGAGGAATTGGTCCTAACTTAACAGATAATGTTTCCATCTTAGGATGTGATTTTAAATCTACTTTTAATACAATTTCAAAAGGTGGACGACCGGGAAAAGGTATGGTTGCTTGGGAGAGTTCTATATCTAAAGAAGATAGACAGTTACTTGCCAGTTACGTACTTTCTTTACGTGGAACAACACCAGCAAATCCAAAAGCTGCTGAAGGAGATAAAAAATGTGATTAATTTTACATAAAATTTTAAATTTAACTGTTTTTTATAGTTTTAGGTTACAAATGTTGCTTTATATAACTTGTTAAAGTTGTAAATTTGTACTTGTAAACTATAAAAAGCAGTTTTTTATTATAGATAATTAAATATCATGGGAAGACAAGAAAAAGAAGTATTTAGAGATTCCATAGGAACCATAAATGAAGAAGGAAAAAGAAATTTTATATTTCCTAAAAAACCAAAAGGAAAATACACCAATTACAGAACGTATTTATCGTGGATTTTATTAGCAATGTTAATTAGTTTTCCATTTATTAAGATTGATGGAAATCAATTTATGTTATTTAATTTAGCGGAAAGACGTTTTAATATTTTTGGGAAACCATTTTGGCCACAAGATTTTTATATTTTAGTAATTTCTATGTTGGTTGGTATTGTGTTTATCGTTTTGTTTACCGTTATTTTTGGGCGTATTTTCTGCGGATGGCTTTGTCCGCAAACCATATTTTTAGAAATGGTTTTTAGAAAAATTGAATATGCCATTGAGGGTGACCGTAACAAACAAATTAAATTAAATAAACAAGGTTGGACTAAAGAAAAAATAAGAAAAAAAGGTTTAAAATGGACAATTTTCTTTTTAATATCTTTCTTTTTTGCAAATATATTTCTTGCATATTTTATTGGAAGCGATGTGTTAATACAGCATATTAAAGAAGGACCTTTTAAACATTTGGGAACTTTTATAAAACTTCTTGTATTTACAGCTGTATTTTATTTTGTTTTTGCTTGGTTTAGAGAGCAAGTTTGTATTATCGTTTGTCCTTACGGAAGATTACAAGGTGTTTTATTAGATGAAAATTCCATTAATGTCGCTTACGATTTTAAACGTGGTGAAAACCGTAAAAAATTTCGTAAAGGAGAAGATAGAAAAGCATTAGGTTACGGTGATTGTATAGATTGTAACCAGTGTGTGGTGGTTTGTCCTACCGGAATCGATATCCGTAACGGAACACAATTAGAGTGTGTAAACTGTACAGCTTGTATCGATGCTTGCGATGAAGTAATGGATCGTATTGGTTACGAAAAAGGATTAATTCGCTATGCTTCCGAAAAAAATATTGAGGAAGGAAAACCTTTTGAATTCACAGGAAGACTTAAATTTTATACAGCCGTTTTATTAGTTTTAATAGGTCTTTTAGTATCCTTAATTTTCTTAAGAAATGATGTGGACGCCACGATTGTAAGATTACCGGGAAAAATGTATTATGATGAAGGTGATACAATCAAAAATGTATATACATTTAAATTAGTAAATAAAACCACACATGACTACAATGATATTGACCTAAAATTAATTGACCATAAAGGGAAAATTGAAATGGTTGGAGGAAATGTGAAGTTAGATAAACAAGCTCTAAAAGAAGGAACTGTTTTTGTTAAAATACCTAAAAATGAGTTGAAATCCTCTCATGAAAAAATTAAAATAGGAGTTTATTCAAATGGTAAAAAAATTGAAGAAGCCATAACAAATTTTCAAGGACCGGTTAAATAAAATAACTTTTTTGAATAGCGGTTTTAAAACCGCTATTCAATTTTAAATAAAACATCATGAAAATAAATTGGGGAACAGGTATTGCAATTGCATTAGTGGCATTTATGTTATTTATATTGTCTTTTGTTTATAAAACATTTACAAATACTAAATATGATCATCATATTGTTAGTAAAACATATTATAATGACGAATTAAACTACCAAAAAGAAATTGATGCAGAACAGAATTTAGAAAATTTAAGTTCTAAAATAGTTTTAAAAAATACCGATAAAGGTGTAGAAATTATTTTTCCGGACGAATTTAAAGATAAAAAATTAGAAGGTACAATTGATTTTCAACGCTCTGCTAATGAGAAATTAGATTTTAATATACCAATTAATGTGACTGATAATAAACAGTTTATTCAGGATGATAAATTAGTAAAAGGAATTTATATTGTAAAAATTAATTGGAAAACCGATGGGAAAACTTATCAATTTAAAGATAATTTTTATTACTAAATTAGATTCCTAAAACTTTATTTTATGTTTTATACGGCATTTTTGTTCGGACTTATAGGTAGTTTTCACTGCATTGGCATGTGTGGTCCAATTGCTTTTATGTTACCTTTAGATCGTGACAACAAAACAAAAATGGTTTTACAAACAGTAACTTATCACATAGGTAGATTATATGCTTATGCTTTGATTGGTTTGTTGTTTGGATTAGTAGGTAAAGGTCTATACATTGCCGGATTACAGCAAAATATTTCTATTTTAATAGGCGTTTTAATGATTTTAATCACCGTAATTCCTGTTAAAGTTTTTAACCAAACAAGAGTTACACAACCTCTTTATCGTTTTATTGGTAAAGTGAAAAAAAATCTAGGATTATACTTAAATAAAAAATCGTATATAGCTCTTTTCTTAACCGGATTTTTTAACGGATTTCTGCCATGTGGATTAGTGTATATGGCTTTATTGGGAGCAATAAATACTTCTAATGCAATCCAAGGAGCTTTTTATATGTTTATTTTTGGGTTAGGAACGGTGCCAATGATGACCTTAGCCGTTTTTGCCGGAAATTTTTTAAAATTGTCTATTCGTAATAAAATCCAAAAAATTATTCCCTATGTGGTAGTGATTATAGGCTTACTTTTTATTTTAAGAGGCTTAGGTTTAGGAATACCATACATTTCACCTTCCGATGCAAAATTGATTATTTCTCCTAATGCCGCTGGTTGTGGGGCATCATAATTTTACAAAAATTTGTGCTTCTTTTTCTTGATAAAAAAACTCAAATTTTGTACCTTTGAGGAAAGATATAATTATGGATAAAAAGCCTATTTTAACAAAGGAAGATTTTCTAAAAGCAAATACAAAACACGAAATAATTACACTTTCTAAAGAAAGAGGAAAAGATATTTCTGAGGTTTTGAAAACGCTTCAATATGAAGATGAATTAAAGAAATTACAAGTAGAACTGGTAAAATTACAGCAATGGGTGCAAAAAAATAACAAACGTGTAGCCATTATTTTTGAAGGTCGTGATGCTTCCGGTAAAGGAGGCTCTATACGCAGATTTACAGAACACTTAAATCCGCGTTCCATGCGTACCGTAGCCTTGTCTAAACCAACTGAAGTAGAGCAAGGTCAATGGTATTTCAGAAGATACATAAAACAATTGCCAAATCCGGGCGAAATTGTGTTTTTTGACAGAAGTTGGTACAACAGAGCAGTAGTAGAACCGGTTATGGGTTTTTGTACCAAAGAACAATACAAACAATATATGGTACAAGTGCCCGAATTTGAGCATATGTTATACGAATCCGGAGTGGATATTATTAAATTTTGGTTTTCCATATCAAAAGATGAACAACAACGTAGGTTTGATGGCAGATTAAAAAATCCGTTAAAACGTTGGAAATTTAGTCCTGTTGATCAAAAAGGACAAGAAATGTGGGATGATTATACCTATTATAAAGAACAAATGTTTAGTAAAACACATACATCTTATTGTCCGTGGATTGTGGTAAAAACCAATGATAAATTGCAAGCAAGACTAGAGAGTATGCGTTATGTTTTATCTAAATTTGAATACGATAATAAAGATGAAGCCTCCGCAAGTCTATTGCCGGATCCTAACGTAGTAATGCGTTATTATCGTTCTGTTAAACAATTTGAATCCTAAAAAAATGAATAAAGAAGAGATACTTACACCGAAAAACATAAAGAAATTAAATTCCAAAAAAGGAATGATTGCACTTTTGCGGAAAGATCCAATTAATTTAGAAAGAGCAATTCGTTATGTTGATTATGAAAAAGAATTAAAAAAATTACAAGTTGAACTCATAAAATTACAAACTTGGGTAATCAATAATAACGAAAAAGTAGTTATCATTTTTGAAGGAAGAGATGCTGCCGGAAAAGGTGGTGCCATTCGTAGATTAACCGAGAAAATGAATCCAAGACACTTACGTATAGTTGCATTGCCAAAACCAACAGAAGAAGAAAAATCGCAATGGTATTTTCAGCGATATATTAACGAATTACCAAAAGGTGGTGAAATTGTATTTTTTGACCGTAGTTGGTATAACAGGGCAGTAGTTGAACCTGTAAACGGATTTTGCACAGAAGAAGAATACAAAATTTTTATGAAGCAAGTCAACGATTTTGAACGTATGATAACCGAATCCGGAACACGTTTGGTTAAAATTTATATGTCCATTTCTAAACGAGAACAAGAAAAACGCTTCAAGGATATTAAATCCAATCCTTTAAAACAATGGAAAATGACTCCTGTTGACGAAAAAGCCCAAGAGCTTTGGGATGATTATACGTTCTATAAAAAGAAAATGTTCGAAAACACTAAAAAAGGAGGAAAACGTTTTAAAATAATTCGTGCTAACCGAAAAACAAATGCTAGATTAGAAGTGATTAAACATATTTTAAAGGAAATTCCGTATGATAAATCATTAGAAGCATAATGTCTTTACACAATTTTAAAAAAGGAGATTTTGTTGCTGTTATTGACGAAGATATAAAAGGTGTTGTCGTTTCTGTACATGGAAACAGAATAACTTTTGAAGATGAAAACGGATTTCCAAACTATTATAATGCAAAACGACTTATTCTTCGTAAACCTTTACATGATTTAATGACGGATAAAATTATAGTAAAGGATAAGAAATCAGTAAAAACCACTAAAAAAATAAGCAATCAAAAATCCGGGTTTTTAGAAGTAGATTTACACATTCATCAAATTACGAATAGTAACCGGAATTGGAGCAACCACCAAATCGTACAATATCAACTCAATTATGCCAAACAAAAAATGGCTTATGCTATAAAAAATCGTATTTCTAAAATTGTATTTATCCATGGTAAAGGAAAAGGCGTATTAAAAGAAGAATTGACTAAAATGTTAAAACAATTTCCGGTTGAAATCAAAGATGCTTCCTATCAAAAATACGGATTAGGAGCAACAGAAGTCTCTATTTTTTTAAGCAAAACTAAAAGGTAAGATTGAAGATTTAGGATTTTGGAATTATGATTGTATCAACATATTCCTCAGGATTCAAAAATTTTACAGCTAAACAAAGCTAATTTCATGAATTATTGCGGATATTTGTTTTTTAAAATAAAAAGCAATTTACTATATAAACGTCATATTACCCAAACCCTTAGAGCAACTGTTTACCTACAAAATAACAGAGGCCGAAGCCGAATTCTTAAAACCGGGAATGCGAGTAGCAGTTCCTTTCGGGAAATCTAAAATATACACAGCTTTGGTTTTTGAAATTCATCAAAACGAGCCAACAGCTTATCAAGCAAAAGAAATTTATCAGATTCTAGATGAAAAACCAATTGTAAATACGTATCAATTAAAGCATTGGCAATGGCTGGCAAAATATTATTTGTGCACATTAGGTGATGTTTTACGTGCCGGTTTGCCTTCCATTTTTTTGTTAGAAAGTGAAACTTTAATCGTAAGAAATGAAGCATTTAACGATATTTCCATTTTAACGGAAGAAGAATATCTAATTTACGAAGCCTTACAAAAACAAGCTATTTTACGTATTGATGAAGTGATTTCAATACTGGATAAAAAAACAATTTTACCCATTTTAAACACTTTAATGGAAAAAGAAGTTTTAACCATAAAAGAAGAAATTTACCAGCAGTACAAACCTAAATTAGAAAAATATATCCGTTTAAATGATAGTTATAAAAACGAAGAAAGTCTTCAAGAATTACTATCCTCTTTAAATAGAGCAAAAAAACAAAAAGAAGTGGTATTGCGTTATTTTTCTTTGGATGCAAGTACTAAAAAACCAATTAAATTAAAAACTTTAAAAGAGCTGTCCGGAGCATCGTCGGCAATCATAAAATCGTTGATAGATAAAGGTGTTTTTGAAATTTATACCATTCAAATCGATCGTGTTAATTTTAAAAAAACACAAAAAGAATTACACCAATTATCAGAGGTTCAGGAAAAAGCATTTCAACAAATTAAAGACTCTTTTAAAGAAAAAAATACGGTTTTATTTCACGGAATTACTTCCAGTGGTAAAACCGAAATTTATTCCAAATTAATTAAAGAAACCTTACAAAGTGGTAAACAAGTTTTGTATTTACTACCCGAAATTGCTTTAACAACGCAATTAATAAACCGTTTAAAAGTTTTTTTTGGTGATGAAATATCTGTTTTCCATTCTCGTTACTCTTTAAATGAACGAGTAGAGGTTTGGAAAAATCTATTGCATAAAAAGAAAAAAGCACAATTAATTTTAGGCGCAAGGAGTGCCATTTTTTTACCATTCTCAAACTTGGGTTTAATTATAGTTGACGAAGAGCACGAGCAATCATACAAACAATTTGAGCCTGCACCGCGTTATCACGCTAGAGATAGTGCTGTTGTTTTGGCTAAATTGCATCAAGCAAAAGTGCTTTTAGGTTCGGCAACTCCGGCGATAGAAAGTTACTTTAATGCCCAAAAAAATAAATATGGTTTGGTGTCTTTAAATCGCCGTTTCGGAGATGTGTTGCTTCCGCAAATGGAATTAATCGATATTAGAGAAAAATACCGTAAAAAAAGAATGAAAGGTCATTTTTCCGATCGTTTAATTCAATTAATTCAAGATGCATTAGCTGAAAAAGAACAAGTTATTATTTTTCAAAACAGACGTGGATTTGCTCCTGTGGTAACTTGTAATACTTGTGGCGTGTCGCCCGAATGTCCTAATTGTGATGTAACACTTACATATCATAAATTTCGTAACGAATTGCGTTGTCATTATTGCGGCTATTCACGTGCAATGCCAAAGCAATGTGGAGCTTGCGGAAGTACTTCATTAAGCACAAAAGGTTTTGGAACCGAGCAAATTGAAATGGAATTAAATGAAATTTTTCCAAATACAAACATTGGTAGAATGGATTACGATACTACCAGAGGGAAACATGGATATTATAATTTAATGCAAAAAATTCAAGAAAAAGAAATCGATATATTAGTTGGTACACAGATGATTGCTAAAGGGTTAGATTTCGAAAATGTTTCGCTGGTTGGCGTGTTAAATGCCGATAATATGTTAAATTTTCCCGATTTTAGAGCTCACGAACGTAGTTTTCAGATGCAGGTACAAGTGGCAGGTCGAGCCGGAAGATCCAAAAAAAGAGGAAAAGTAGCCATACAAACATATAATCCGTTACATCAAATTTTGCAGCAAGTAACCGTAAATGATTATAACGGAATGTATAAAGATCAAATTCAAGAACGTTATGAATTTAAGTATCCGCCATTTGTACGCACCATAAAAATTATTTTAAAACACAAAGATTATAATAAAGTAAATAAAGCAGCCGAATGGCTTGGCGTGTCACTTAGAAATCAATTTAAGGAAATGATTTTAGGCCCAACAAGTCCGTCTGTTGCCAGAGTGCGAAATCAATACATTAAACATTTATTGGTTAAATTACCGGTAGATAAAAACCTGCAAAAAAGGAAAGAAATTTTGCATAAAATTAAAATAGCTTTTCATTCTATTGCAGAATTTCGTCCGGTATATTTTGTTTTTGATGTGGATAATTATTAGCTAAAGTTTCGGAGCAAATAAAAAATATGAGATGCTTCACAACGCTTCTACGTCGTTTTGTTCTGAATGACAGTTCCTTCCGATCCCGATATTTTTGAAAAGAATCTTTTTCTGTTGCAAACTAATATATTAGTAATCAATAAATTGCAAATAGCTAAACTTCTATTATTTTATAAAAATAGAATTCGCAGAAAATTTCACAGGTTAAATGTTGATAAAATGTAATATTAATGATATTATAAATGAGAATATTACATTATTTTTGCCTTTTATTATAATAAAAAATAAAACTGAGGGTTTTTTTATTATAAATCGTTATTATTTAAACTAACAAACATATGTCTGAGGGGAATATATTCAAATTTTTAGTTATTTTATTTTTAGGAATAAACTCAATTTTATTTGCTCAAAATAACAACAGTGCACCAAATGCAGTAAACGATGTTGATACAGCCGATTTTAACACACCTATTTCAGTTACGGCTCCCGGACTTCTGGCAAATGATTCAGATCAAGATGGTGATGCACTTTCGATTATTCAATTTTTTATTAATGGTACGGTTTATAATGCCGGTGATACGGTAAATTTACCGGAAGGCACACTTATAATTAACGCAGACGGAAGCTATAATTTTACACCAACAAACGGTTATTCAGGTACTTTACCTAATATTATTTATACAATTTCAGATGGAACACTAAGTAGCTCTGCCATTTTTTATCTCTATGTAGAAATGCAAGGAGATTTGTTGCATATTAGAAATTTAACAAGCTGTAATCAAGGTTATACTGCTGATGGTGAATATAAAATCCGCTATTATGTAGAATTAGAAAATTTAAGTCAAGGTAAAGGTTATCATACCGGTAGTTATATTACAAACTTGCAATTGTTTGATGATTTAAATAGTGTTTTTGGTGATTGTATCACTAAAATAGACAGATATGGTATTGCAGCAAATACAGATATTAATGATTATGTTGGAGGTACTTATCCTTCAAATTGGGCAATTACTTCGTGGGATGATATCGAGTTTAATGAAAGCGATCCAACTCCCGGAGCACAAGGACTCTTTAATGCCGGAACCGTTGGAACAGCAATTCTTTACCCTAGACAGCATTTGTATCTTAGTTTTTGTGTATATGTAGATCCTTTTTGTAATGGAAGACCAAATCCTACACCTTCCGGTTCAGGTATTGATTTTGATAATATAATTTCTGCTACTTCTGTTAACGGAAACGGTACAACCGGTAATCAATCCATTAATTATTTATTGGAAGATTTTCATACCTCAGATACTACGGTTGCAGCGAATTTATTTATTCCGGAGCCTTCTCCGTTAGTAAATTTTGACGGTACTTACGATTATACTAATATTGTGGTTATTACTAACGACGGAACAGCAACTGCAAATAATGTAAATTATAACATGGGTCTCGGTAATTTTATTGATAACGGTATTAATTTTACCACCTTAACAGTAACGCAAGTAGGTGCAGGACCTGTTGTGCAAGTAAATACGAATTACAATGGTGATACCGATACTTATTTATTAGAGGCAAATCAAAGTTTAGCCGCAGGAGAAACCATTTATTTACAAGTATATTATGATATTGCTCCTGTAAATCCCGGAACAAGTGCCAGTGCTTTTACACAACCAAATCCTAGTATGACCTTAGGAGCATTAGATGGTTATGACGATACAGATCCAACAAATCAAAGACGTATTTCCTTTGTTACATGGTCAGACTCGCAAGGGAATCATGTAGATAGATATTATGAATCTACAACCGCTGTAACCGGAGATCCTAATACACAAACTTATCCACAAGACGAAGGTGAAATCGCTACATCAAACAACCAATGTAGTTGTAAGACTTTATCAATGGAATTTGTTTATGTGTTAAACTTACAATTAACAAAGACAATAGTTAGCGATAATCCTGCGGCAGATGGCGTTTTAGAACATAGAGAAGTAACTTTTAGATTACACGCCGAAAATTTAAACAGTTCTAATGTGCATTTAGAACAAGTTACTCTAACCGATGATTTAAATACCATTTGTGGCGGAAATATTTTAAATGTAACAACTCCGATTATTACAAATTCATCAGCAACTACAAATCCTAATATTAATAACGGTTTTAACGGTTTAGCCGATATTAATATTTTTGATGGTGTTTCCGGGATTATTGATCCCGGACAATTTGTAGATATAGAATTTACCGTAACTATTGCCGATGATTGTATTGGTGGTAATGTTGCTACACTTTCCGGAAACGACCCTCTCGGTTTAAATACAGGAATTACAGGTAGCGTTCCGGTAGCGATTTTTTTAGATTCCGATAATGACGGTATAACCGATATTAATGATATTGATGATGATAACGATGGGATTCCG
>JALSLI010000061.1 GCA_026988395.1 Flavobacteriaceae bacterium
ATCAGCAATCAGTGCGGCTATTAAAGCAATAAATGCTGCTACAAATAAAGAAGCAAATGGTTTTGAAGTTGAAATAACTGAATTTGGTAATTGTTTTGGAACAGAAGATTTCACAGAAGGAACAACGGCATTTTTAGAAAAAAGAAAACCAAATTTTAAATAGAGTTTTTAAAAAATCACTATATTTGCTAATTAAGGGAATTAAAAAGAAACTACTTTTTATAAAAAAAACATATCAATGCAAGAAGAGTTGAACAAGCCGGAAGCTTTAAATACAGAAATTATATTAGATCCAACCAGAGAAATAATGAGTAAAACCGATGGTGATGGTATCATAGAATTTGTAAATGATTATTTTGTGGAAGTTAGTGGTTACGAAGAATATGAATTGTTGGGTAAAACCATGCACTGTACACAGCACCCTGATATGCCAAACATTATTTTTAAAATGATGTGGGAACGTTTGTTAAACAAACAAAATTTTAATGTATTAATCAAAAATTTAGCTAAAGACGGACGCTATTATTGGGCAATTTCAGATTTTTCTTTTAAAGAAGACGAAAACGGAAAGGTTATTGCCATTTATAATAGAAGAAAAATAGCAACACCTCATGCAAAACGATATTTTGATGCTTTGTATAAAAAACTAAAAAATATAGAAGATGAAAGTGGGTATGTGTATGCCGAAAAATATTTAATTGGTCACGAAGAAGAAAAAGGAAAAAGTATAGAAGAACTTCTATATGATTTTCAGTCTAATTTAAGTGTTCCTGAAAAAATAAACAAACCTGCTAAATCTGTTGTTGAAACTTCAAAACTTGAAAAAGTTGAACCGATTCATCAAGAAGAAACAATTTTAGATTTAACCGGACAAAATGAACCGGAGCCTGTTAAAGAAACACCAATAGAAGAACTTTCTATAAAAGAAAGGTTGGCAAGGTTAAAAGAAATTCACGAAAAAACTTTGGAAGCTTTAGATGTAAAACCGATTAAATCGGTTAATGATGTAGAAAAAGAATTACCTCTTGATAAAACTCCCGATTCAGTAGTTGAAAAAACAAAAAAAGGAGATACTCCAAAACCGGAAACCAAAAAGAAAAAAGGATTGTTCCAAAAACTTTTTGGTAAAACCGAAGAGGAACTAGAAGAAGAAAGACGTCGTCGTGGTGAAATATAGAAGATTGTAGATTTGAAATTTAGGATTACTCTGTGAAAAAATCTTAAAGAGTTGTCTTGTGTCTTTGTAGTTAAAAAAACGCTCTGTTTTCTCCATAGAACTCCGTGTGCTTCAATTTACAACCCAACAATCACTTTTTTACTAAAATGTTTATTGCCAATTTTTAAATTATAAAAATAAATCCCATTTGGTAATTGCATTTCGCTAAAAGGTTTTTTTATGAGGTGTTTGCCGTAACCAAAAGGTTTATTGTCTATTAAATTCAATACTTTTTCGCCAAGAATATTGCTTAATGTTAAAGAAATATTTTCCGGTTTGCGTAAATTAAATTTTAAAATAAATTCATCGGTAACAGGATTTGGATAATTTTCGATATCAAAATCTGTTGCTACTTCAAATTGTTCCGTGTTTAAAACATTTTTTTGAATGATAGCTGTCCAAATACTAGAGTTTGTGCCGTCCATTCTCGCCCAAATAGGTCTAATAATACCGTTGTGAGCAGCAATATTAGTATAATCTCCAAAAAAAGCACTACTGTTAGGTATAAACGGACTTTCGCTAATTTTGGTATTGATAAAAGTGCTTCCTCCATCGGTAGAATAGGCCAAATATACATCGGTTCTATTATCATTATAATTTCTACGATCGTAAAAAACGATGTAAATAGTACCATCTGTTTGATCAATATCCATCCAAGAAAGAAACTGATGTTTTCCGGCAACATCATTATTTACTCTAATGAGATTACTCCAAGTATTTCCGCCATCGGTAGATTTTTTTAACCAGATATCTGTATCATTTGTGCCGTTTCGTTGATCAGACCAATTGATATAAATTGTACCATTATTAACACCACCACTAATATCACATTTTGTTATTGGCATTCCGTTTGCTCTGTCTAATCCGGGAATAGCAAAGTCCCATCCTCCGGGCATATTATCCACTAAAATTTCATTAGTAAGCCAAGTATTACCTTGATCGGTAGATTTATTAAAAACAATACCGTTTGGGCCACTCCAAGAAGTATAAATTTCACCATTAGGACCTATTGCAGGAACAGCTCCTTCTACGGTTAAATCACTATCTACACAATTACCATCAATTTGATTGATTTTAATAGGTGTTGACCATGTTTGTGCATTATCTGTTGATTTTGTAAACATAATTTGTGTTTTACACGAAGTATTTGTACTTCCGTATGAGTCAAACTGTGTCCAAAGAACATAAATATTATTATTGGTATAATCGATTGTTGCCCATTCTTTATCTTGATCTTTATTTCCGTTTAAGCCAAAAAATGTTCCGTCATTAAAGGTTTGACCGTTATCGGTAGATTTCTGACAAACAATACGATCTAACCATGAAGATGCGTTAGACAAATGAAAAAAATACAATGCACCGGAATTATCAATTACCAAAGAAGGGTCGCCCCAAACGCCATAACTTGATGAGAGCTGGTTAGAACTCCATGTATTTCCGGAATCTGTACTGATGTAATAATTATTTATATTTGCTCCTGCAAATAAAATATTTGTATCGTTTGTATTGATAGCAATTGCAGGTTCTGTTGGTGTGTTTTGATCACTGATCATTACATTAGTAAATTGTGCAATTGAAATCGATGTAAAGAAGATAAAAAATAAGAAAGAAAATTGTTTCATAATGCTTGTGGAATTTATATAAAATTATAACCTGTTGGTAATCCAGTTTTTAAAATCTTCAAAATTTTGATGTGAAACACCATGACCAACCGGATATTCTTTAAAAATATAGTTTACTTGATATTTATCTAATATTTTTGGTATTTCTCTTGCTCTCTCTATTGGAATTATTTGATCTTGTGTGCCGTGTGATGTAAAAAAATCTAATTCCGGATAACGGTCTTTTACCGCAAAATCTTTAAGGAGATCTTCTGTTAAATAACCACTTAAACAAACGTAATTTTTAATAAAATCCGGATTTTTAAAAGCATATAAATAACTTAAAAATGCACCTTGACTAAATCCTAATAAAAAACGTTTTTTAGCATCTACTTTGTGTTTTATGCTAATCTCTTTAATCAGGTTTTCAGTTTGCTTAAGAGCTTGTTTTGCTTGTTGTATATTGTTTCTTAAGCCCGAAGGAGCATCAAAATTTATTTCAAACCAAGTGTAACTGCCAAAACCCATGGATATTGGTGCTTGCAGACTTACAATTAATAACTCTTTTGGTAAATGTGGAGCAAACGAAAACAAATCTTGCTCGTTACTACCATAGCCGTGTAACAGAAAAAGAACCGGAGGGTTTTTGATTTCTACCAACGGCTCTCTTAAAATATAATGAAGTTCTTTGTTCATTCTTATCCGATTCCTTTAAACCAATCTTGAAAATAATCACCTAAAAGAGGTACTTTTTTCATTTGCCCTTGTGCAGCACCTATTAAACCAATTATCCATAAAACAAGAATTCCTATGCTGATAACCATAGATACCGGAGCTGAAATACGAGCAATAATAAAACTGTTAAGAATAGCAACTAAACTTAGTCCTACCATTTGTCTAATGTGAAAAGAAGCAAACGGATTTTTTTTATCGTTATTCATAATGAAAGCGACGATTAACCCGATAATAGTAATGTACGATATAATTGCAATCGTTTTTCCTTCTTCAATAGTGTTTTGTTCCATTTTAATTTGTTTTTAAGTTAATGTTGCTCAAAGATATAAAATTATTAGATAAAACGGAGTAGATTTTTTGCTTTTTCGGTAGTTTCTTTAAATTCATTTATAGGAATGCTGTCTTTAGTAATACCGCCACCAATGTAGAGGCAGATTTCTGTATTTTTAATTTGCATACATCTAAGATTTACAAATAAATTGGTTTCTTTATTGCTGTTTTTGTAAGCCTGATTTTCAATATTTCGTTTATTGCGGTTTTTAAAAGAGGTAAAATTGAGTTCGCCTAAAAATCCGGTATAAAATTCTCGTGAATAATTTTCATGTTGCAAAATGTATTTTTTTGCACTTTCTTTTGGAATACCGCAAACAGCCGGAGTTGGATGTAGTTCTTTAATTAAAGAATCCAAATCAAAACTTGGTTGTAAAACGCCTGATATTTCAGTTTTTATATGAGCAATATTACCTGTTATTATGGTTTGTGCTTCGGTTTTATGATAGGTAATATTTTCTTTATCTAAAATACCTGTAATAAAATCGGTTACATATTGTTGTTCTTCTTGCTCTTTTTTTTGCCAAATTATAGAATCGCTTTTTTTTTGCGTTCCGGCAAGTGCCATTGTTTTAAATCGGTTGTTTTTAAGACTTAAAAAAAGTTCGGGAGTGGCACCAATCCAAAGTCCGGTTTTAGGATGAAACCACATATAAACCATCGCGTTTTTATAGGCATTTAATAGGTTTATAAATGTCTTAACGCTATTAAAATCCGCTTTTTGAAAGCATTGTTTTCTAGATAAAACGATTTTATTTACAGCATCTTTTTTTAAGTAATTTACTGCTTTTTCTACCAAAACAAGATGCTCTTTTTCTTGTGAGTTATTCGTTTTTAACGAAGAATTTTGGTTATTTTTTATTTCTGTTTCCGGAATTGAATAGTATAAAACAGAAGACAAATCTTTCGGGAAGATAATTCCTTCCAATACATTATTAAAAGGAATAAACACAAAACCGGATTCTTTAAAATTTGTGATTTTATTTAAAGAATCATTATTCTGGGTGTAAAGTATGACTTGATCTTCATTTGGTTTTTTATAGGCACAAAAAGGTAGATTTTGCTTGAAATTTGATTTAATTGCTTCGGATAAATCCAAATTAATAGTCACCACTTTTTATTTTTTTGGTAAGACGATATTGGTAAGTTTACAAAGTGATACCAAATTATCATCTTCGTCCTCAATACGAATTTCCCAAAGGTGTAAGGTTCTACCTTGGTTAATTAGTTTTGCCGTAGCTTTTACAAAACCACTTTTAACTGATTTTAAATGGTTGGCACTAATTTCAATACCTCTAATTTCACTGTCATCACTTTCAATAAATAAGTGTGATGCTGCACCACCAAGCGTTTCGGCAAGAGCCACAGAAGCACCACCGTGTAACAAACCGTTTGGTTGTAAAACCTTTTTGGTAACAGGCATTGTTGCCACTAAATAATCAACACCAACTTCGGTATAAACAATGTCTAAATGCTCTACTAAAGTGCCTTTTGAAGACATATTTAGTAAGTGTAAAATTCTCTTTTCCGGATTATCAGCCATTCCTTATTTTCTTTTATTCGCACAAAAGTAATACTTTTAATTTTAGTTTAAAAATTTAATTTTACTTTTGCATAAAAAACAGAATATGTATAAATTTAGAGTGATTTTAGATGTAGAAGATAAAGATGTTATTCGTGAAATAGCGATTGCCAAAGATTTTACTCTAGAAGATTTACACTTAACCATTTTAAATGCTTTTGGTTTTGAACCCATTGAGATGGCTTCGTTTTATTATACCGATGAAAATTGGAATCAGCAAGATGAAATTCCGCTTTTTAATATGAACGAACAAGTTGGTGGTTTTACGCAAATGAAAGACTATAAATTAGATTTTATTTTTAATCCTAAAAATAAAAAAATGCTGTATGTCTATGATTTTTTTAATTTATGGACGTTTTTTGTGGAATATATAGGTGATTACGCTAAAGCGGAAGAGAAAGACATTCCGTTACTACTTTTTTCTTTAGGAGAAGTACCCAACGAAGCACCAAAAAAAGAATTTGAACCAAAACCACAAGATGAAAACGAAGATGATTTTGATATTTTTGATGGTGATGATAGTTTTGATGCGTTTTATTAATCTAAAATTAATACTTAACACTTTTTTTGCATAAAAACTTATTCTTTTACTTACTTTTGTGCGTGTAAATAAACCGATTTGAAAATATTAGATAAATACACTTTAAAAAATTTCTTAATTCCGTTTTTAGGAACCTTTTTTGTGGTCTTGTTTATTTTAGTAATGCTCATACTTTTTCAACAATTTGATAAAATTGCAGGAAGAGGTTTAGGGGTTTCTATTTTAATGAAATTCTTTGGCTATACATCATTACTTATGATGCCAATGGCACTAGCAATTAGTGTGCTACTGTCCTCTATTATGGCTTTAGGCAGCTTGTCCGAAAATTACGAATTGGCAGCTATAAAAGCTTCGGGAATATCTCTTTTCAGACTCCTTAGACCATTGTTAATTTTTATGTTGTTTTTAAGTGTTTTAAACTTTTTGTTTTTAAATTACGTCTTTCCGGTTGCTACTTACGAATCTAAAAATTTAGTATGGAATATTAAAAAGAAACAGCCTTCGTTAGCTTTGGTTGCAGGTTCTTTTAATAATGACATTCCGGGTTTTAGTATTAAATTTGCAAAAAAATATGGCGAAGAAAATAATTTATTAAAAGATGTGATTATCTATGATTTACGCGACAGACGTTATAACAACAAAGTAATAACGGCAAAAAAAGGCGAAATCACTACCGTTCCCGGAAGTAAATACATGACTTTGGTGTTAAAAGACGGTTATTATTACGAAGATATTAAACAAAAGCGAATTCCCGCCTTTTTAAATGATCCAATGCCTTTTGTAAAGTCGCATTTTGATGAACATCAGCTTAATTTTGATATTTCCGGTTTAGACAAAATGAGTGATAAAAAATACGATAAACATTACGAAATGATGAGTTTGGCTCAGCTTAAAGAAGAAGTTAAAGATCGTAAAAAACCTTTAAAAGAAAATTTAAAGAAAAATACTAATCGATATTATAAAACGATAAAAGCAAAACAATTACACACAGATACGATTAAAAAATCTAAATTAAAAGCTGATATTTTAAAAAATTACGAGCTTAAAAATAAAGTAAAAGTAATCCGTAATGCAAGTAGAGAAATCCAGCGGATACACACAACTTATAAGAACTTATTAAAAAATAAAGAACGTAAACAAGAAATAATCAATGTTTATAATACCGAGTTTTACAAAAGAATTGCTTTTGCATTATCGGTTTTGGTTTTATTTTTAGTAGGTGCACCTTTGGGGTCTTTAATCCGTAAAGGCGGATTTGGTGTACCAATGGTTATGGCAATTTTAATTTTTGTAACCTACCATTTTATTGGCGAAATGGCGAAAGGAATGGCGAAAAATGGTGCAATATCACCCTTTATCGGTGGTTGGCTATCTACAATAATTATGTTGCCTTTTGGTCTGTTTTTATTGTATAAAGCAGTACAAGATAAAGGGTTGTTTGATTTAGATGGAACCTTAAAACACATAAAAAACTTTTTTAAAAAATTCTCTAAAAAGAGAAATAAAGAATTTACCTAATGGATATTAAATTAAATACGGTTGAAGAAGCAATCGAAGATATTAAAAACGGAAAGTTAGTGATTGTAGTTGATGATGAAGATCGCGAAAATGAAGGCGATTTTATTGCCGCTGCCGAAAAAGTAACGCCCGAAATGATTAACTTTATGGCAAAACACGGTCGCGGATTAATATGTGCTCCGATAACCGAAAAATTGAGTAAAAAATTAGATTTACCATTGATGGTAAATAAAAATACAGTTTTACACAATACGCAATTTACGGTTTCCGTAGATTTAATTGGTAATGGCTGTACAACAGGTATTTCGGCTCAAGATAGAGCAAAAACCATAAAAGCCTTAACGGAAGACTCTACAAAACCGGATGATTTAGGTCGTCCCGGACATATTTTTCCTTTAATAGCAAAAGAAGGTGGCGTTTTGCGTAGAACCGGTCATACCGAAGCTTCTATCGATTTGGCAAGATTAGCAGGTTTAAAACCGGTAGGAATTTTAGTGGAAATTCTTAAAGAAGACGGTACAATGGCTCGTTTACCGGATTTAATGAAAGTAGCTGAAAAATTTGATTTAAAAATTATTTCGATTGAAAAATTAGTTGCTTACCGTATGAAACACGATTCCCTAATTGAGAAAATTGAAGATTTTAATATGAAAACACGATTTGGTGAATTTAGATTAAGAGCTTTTAAACAAACAACAAATAACCAAGTACATATTGCTTTGACAAAAGGAGATATTACTGCAGATGAACCAACTTTAGTCCGCGTAAATTCTACCTTAATTCACAACGATATTATCCGTTTATTAACACAAAAACCTGACGATCGTTTTAGCAAAATTTTTAAAATGATTAATGATGAAGGTAAAGGTGCAGTCGTATTTATTAATCAAGAAAATCAATCTTTTAACTTGATAAAAAGGTTGTCTTTAATTAAAGATGCTCAAAAAGAAGATGAAAAATCCATTCCTAAAATAAAAATGGATGAAAAAGATTTTGGCATCGGAGCTCAAATATTACATCAATTAAATGCCAATAAATTAAAATTGATAACTAACAATCCAAATAAACGTATTGGTATTATTGGTTATGGTTTAGAAGTAGTCGATAATGTTTCGTTTTAAATGACTTATCTTGTGTCTAACAATTTTTATACCTTAAATCCGAAATGGTTTTCGTAGCGAAAAGTCAAAATGCGTGTTAGTATTGGTGTAGCACAGTTTTGAGACACGCAAACATAGCATTAGTTATGGTGAGTATCGAGAAATGAGCATTGCCAATAATGACGTGCAGTTTGGCTTTGCAGTAGAAATACTTTTGCGGATTTAAGGTTTTAGATAAAATACAGATTTTATTTTTTGTATCTTGTTCCAATAATGGAAGAAATTTTAAATAACCGTAAAATTATCCATATTGATATGGACGCTTTTTATGCTTCCGTTGAGCAATTGGATAATCCTGAATTAAGAGGTAAACCTATTGCTGTAGGAGGTTCAGGTGATAGAGGAGTAATTGCAGCTGCCAGTTATGAAGCTCGAAAATTTGGTGTGTATTCTGCCATGAGCGGAAAATTAGCAAGACTTAAATGCCAACATTTGATTTTCGTTAAACCGAGGTTTGATCGATACAAACAAATTTCTAACAAAATACGAAATATTTTTAAGCAATATACCGATTTAATTGAGCCTTTATCACTAGATGAAGCGTATTTAGATGTTACAATTAACAAAAAGAATATTGATTCGGCATCAAAAATCGCCAGATTAATACGTGAACAAATTTATAAAGAAGTCGGTTTAACGGCTTCAGCCGGAATTTCCATTAATAAATTTTTGGCAAAAACGGCAAGTGATATTAATAAACCAAACGGACAAAAAACAATTTTGCCCAATGAGGTGATTTCTTTTTTAGAGAAATTACCAATTGAAAAATTTTATGGTATCGGTAAAGCAACAACTACACGAATGTATAATTTAGGCATATTTACCGGAAAAGATTTAAAAATGAAATCAAAAGATTTTTTGGTAAAACATTTTAAAAAATCCGGTGCTTATTATTATGATATTGTAAGAGGAATTCAACACGCTAATGTAACACCAAACAGAATTAGAAAATCTGTTGCAGCCGAACATACCTTTTATAAAAATTTAACTTCCGAAGTTTTTATGATTGAAAAATTAGAAGAAATTGCTACCGAATTAGAACGAAGACTAAAAAAATCAAAAGTTGCCGGTAAAACAATTACTTTAAAGATTAAATACAATGATTTTACACAACAGACCAGAAGTAAAACCATAAAATATTTTATTAAAGATAAAGCTGTAATTTTTGAAATAGTTAAAGAATTGCTTTACCAAAAAGAAATAAAAAAATCCGTTAGATTATTAGGTATTTCGGTTACAAACTTAAATGTAAATACTAAAAAAACCGAAAAAATCGTTAATTTACAGTTAAAATTTGATTTTTAAATAGTTACGGTTCGGTTTTTGCTGTTTAAATGTTGAATTTTAAAATTTAATAATCATGAAAAAAATATTCTATATATCGATTCTTACATCTGTATTTTTGTTTGGATGTAAGGCAACTAAATCAACCGGAAACAATTCCGATAAGCAAAAAAAAGAAGTCGTAAAAATTGAGGATGCTAAAGATAAATACGATATTATCATATTTGATACAGGATTCGACCGTTTTTTAGCAACTGCTAAGCCAAAAAGTTTTTATACAGAAAGTGGTTTGGAAGCTAAAAACAGAAGGTATGTACAAATCTGGAATGAGCGTGTTCATAATCCAACTCGTTACAATCCAAATATTTATGAACAAGAAATAGATTATGATGTTAACAAACATTACGGATTGGATGTAAATTATAAATTATACCAATATTTTCAATATTTAGAAAAAGTTTTAGGACAGCGTTTTTATTAAAATTTTCTTATATTCGTAGACATAAACAATAACGATATGTCTATAAATAAGCACCAAGAAACAAAATGTATTCATAGCGGAGAAATAGATGATAAACAGTTTAAAGGAGCGGTTTCGCCTATTTTTATGGCAACGTCTTATGCTTATTTTGATGTTGATACATTACGCTATCCAAGATATTTTAATACGCCAAATCAAGAAGCAATAGGTAAAAAAATAGCAGCTCTCGAAAATACAGAAGCAGCTTTGCCTTTTGCTTCCGGAATGGCAGCAATAAGTAATACGCTTTTTGCTTTCTTAAAAAAAGGAGATCATATTGTTTTGCAAAAAGATATTTATGGTGGTGCTTTTCATTTTGCCGAAGAAGAATTAGAAAAATACGGTATCGAATATTCTTTTACAAAAGGAATTAAAATAACCGATTTTGAAAATGAAATTAAAGAAAATACTAAAATTATTTATTTTGAAACGCCTTCAAATCCACTTTTAAAAATAGTAGATGTTAAAGCGATTGCTTCTTTAGCTAAAAAACACCAATTATTAAGTATTGTTGATAATACTTTTGCTTCGCCTATTAATCAAAATCCAATTGATTTTGGAGTGGATATTGTCATTCATTCGGCAACTAAATATTTAGGAGGTCATAGTGATATTCTTGCCGGAGTTGTAGCTTCATCAAAAGAAAACATCCAACAAATTTTTGAAACCGGTAAAAATTTTGGAGGAAATATGAGCCATTTCATAGCTTATTTATTAGAAAGAAGTATTAAAACTTTATCCGTAAGGGTTAAAAAACACAATAAAAATGCGATGATAGTTGCAAGTTTTTTAGAGCATCATCCAATGGTAAAAAAAGTATATTATCCGGGATTAAACAATCATCCTAATCATAAAATAGCTAAAAAGCAAATGAAGGGTTATGGAGGCATGTTGTCTTTTGAATTGGTAGAAACGTTAAATCCTAAAATATTTCAGAAAAAATTAAAATTGATTAAACCATCATTAAGCTTGGCAGGTGTAGAATCAACAATCTTGCAACCTGCTGAAACATCTCATAAACTTATAGGTGCTCATAAAAGAAAGGAGCAAGGAATATCAGATGGTTTATTAAGGTTTTCGGTTGGTATAGAAAGTGTAAAAGATATTATAATGGATTTAGAACAAGCTTTAAAAAGCGAATAAAAATTTAAGGTGTAAATGGAAAATGAAAAAGACAAAAATCAAATAGAATACAGTATAAATAAGCTAAAATGCAACAAGCCGTATTTTATTCATGAACTTTCTATAGAGTCTATAGGTAAAGCAATACGAGAAGTAAGAAAAAAACGAAAATTAAGTATTAAAGAATTAGCAAGTTTTCTTGATATTGCAGTGTCAACATTAAGTAAAGTGGAAAATAATGCCGGAGATATAAAACTCTCTACAATATTAAAAATATTAGACAGATTAAATGCTAAAATATTTTTTCAAATAGAATTGCAACATTACTGGAAAGTTTTTAATGATCTAAAGAAAAGAGAACAAAAGTTAAAGAAAAAAAAATAATTGGAATACTATAATTAGTAATACAACTTTAATGAATAAGATGGAAAAAATGAAATTAGATATTTTAGCATTCGGAGCTCATCCTGATGATATCGAACTAGGTTGTGGAGGTACCATAGCAAAGGAAATAAGTTTAGGAAAAAAAATTGGAGCAATCGATTTAACAAGAGGCGAATTAGGCACACGTGGTTCTGCCGAAATACGAGATGCTGAAGCACAAAAAGCTAAGGAAATATTGGGTTTACACATACGTGAAAATCTCGGTTTTGCTGATGGTTTTTTTAAAAACGACCAAGAACATCAATTAAAAATAATAGAAATAATACGAAAATACCAACCAGAGATAGTTTTATGTAACGCCATTGATGACCGCCATATAGACCATCCAAAAGGAAGTAAATTAGTTAGTGATGCCTGTTTTTTATCCGGTTTGCGAAAAATTGAAACCGAACATAAAGGTAAAAAACAAGCAGCGTGGCGTCCAAAAGTGGTATATCATTATATTCAATGGAAAAATATAGAACCTGATTTTGTGGTAGATATTTCCGGTTTTATTTCTAAAAAAATGGAAGCGGTTAAAGCGTATAGTTCACAATTTTATAACCCAAACAGCAAAGAACCGATTTCACCAATTACCAGTAAAAATTTTTTAGATAGCGTTAAATATCGTGCACAAGATCTTGGCAGACTGGTAAGTGTAGATTTTGCCGAAGGCTTTACTGCCGAAAGATATGTTGCGGTAAAATCTTTGGACAAATTATTTTAATTTTTTTGTTGTTTAATTTGAAATTTATATTACATTTGCACTCGCTTAAATAAAGCAATTACGTTTATCGTAATACGGTGGTTGTAGCTCAGTTGGTTAGAGCATCGGATTGTGGTTCCGAGGGTCGTGGGTTCGAATCCCATCTTCCACCCAAAAGGTTGATTTTAAAATATAAAATCAGCCTTTTTTTATGCGTAATTTTTCCTGAATTTTAGAATTTATAAGTTAAATATTGTTTAAATTTGTTGCAGTTTAATCAGCGTCTAAAAGATGCCTTAAAAATCAACTTATGCAAACAGATTCTTTTATCGAAAGACACGTCGGTCCCAGACAAAAAGACATAACTGAAATGCTTAAAACTATTGGTGTTTCTTCTTTAGAACAACTTATAAATGAAACTATTCCTGATGATATTCGATTAGATAAAGATTTAAATTTGCCACCACCAATGAGTGAATTTGAATTCACCAATCATATTAATAAATTAGGAGCTAAAAATAAAGTTTTTAAAACCTATATTGGTTTAGGTTATCATGCAGCAATTTTGCCTGCTGTTATACAGCGTAATATTTTTGAAAATCCTAGTTGGTACACCTCATACACGCCATATCAAGCCGAAATTTCACAAGGAAGATTAGAAGCCTTGTTAAATTTTCAGACTATGGTAAGCGATTTTACCGGTTTTAAACTTGCAAATGCGTCACTTTTAGATGAAAGCACTGCTGCCGCAGAAGCGATGTTAATGTTATATAATGCTAGAAGCCGACAACAAAAGAAAAGTAATGTAAACAAATTTTTTATATCCGAATTAATTCTGCCTCAAACTTTAGCAGTTCTGCAAACACGATCCGAACCATTAGGTATTGAATTAATTATAGGAAATCATGAAACGGTTGATTTGTCTGATAATTTTTACGGTGCAATCGTGCAATATCCGGCAAAACATGGCTCTGTAATTGACTATACTTCTTTTATAGAAAAAGCTCATAATAACGATGTAAAAGTCGTTGTGGCAGCCGATTTATTAAGTTTGGCATTGCTGAAATCTCCTCAAAAAATGGGTGCAGATGTAGCAGTTGGTACAACACAGCGTTTCGGAATTCCACTTGGTTATGGAGGACCTCACGCAGCATATTTTGCCACTTCAGAAACCTATAAACGTCAGATTCCGGGAAGAATTATTGGTGTTTCACAAGACTCAAAAGGTAACCGTGCTTTACGTATGGCTTTACAAACCAGAGAGCAACACATAAAACGAGAAAAAGCAACATCTAATATTTGTACATCTCAAGTTTTACTTGCTGTGATGGCCGGTATGTACGCAGTTTATCACGGTCCTAACGGAATTAAATATATTGCCGATAAAATCCATTCGTTAACCAATATTTTAAATGAAAAAGTACAAAAATTAGGATTTCAACAAGTAAATAAAACATTTTTCGATACTTTAAAAATTAAAGTTTCCAATGCGAATGCAATTCTTGATTTCGCTGTCACGGAAGGTGTTAACGTACTTAAAATAGATGATAATACTATCGGAGTTTCCATAAACGAAACAACTTCATTGGAAGATATTAATCAATTGATTGCAATTTTTTCAAAAACAGCTAAAAAAGAATTAGAAGAAGTAAAAGAATTATCTTTCAGCAATTCTATCGCAGAGAATTTACAAAGAAAGACACCATACTTAACACATCCTGTTTTTAATTCGTATCACTCCGAAACGGAAATGATGCGTTATATTAAAAGGTTAGAGAAAAAAGATATTTCATTAACCAATTCAATGATTGCCTTAGGTTCGTGTACGATGAAATTAAATGCGGCAACTGAAATGTTACCTTTAAGTTATAGTAATTGGAATAGTATCCATCCGTTTGTACCAAAAGATCAAGCAACAGGTTTTATCGAAATGTTAACAGAACTAGAGCATCAATTAAGTGTCATTACCGGTTTTGCGGCAACCTCACTACAACCAAATTCCGGTGCACAAGGTGAGTATTCCGGTTTAATGGTAATACGAGCATTTCATAAATCTAATGGAGAAGAGCATCGTAATATTTGTTTAATTCCGGCTTCCGCACACGGAACAAATCCGGCTTCTGCAGTAATGGCAGGAATGAAAGTAGTGGTAACTAAAACTACTCCTCAAGGTAATATTGATGTAAATGATTTACGCGAAAAAGCTATTTTGCACAAGGATAATTTAGCAGCCTTAATGGTTACTTATCCATCTACTCATGGTGTTTTTGAATCAGCAATTAAAGAAATTACGCAGATTGTTCATGATAACGGCGGACAAGTTTATATGGATGGTGCAAATATGAATGCACAGGTTGGCTTAACAAATCCGGCAACTATCGGAGCAGATGTTTGCCACTTAAATTTACATAAAACTTTTGCAATTCCACACGGTGGAGGAGGTCCCGGAGTTGGTCCTATTTGTGTTGCAAGTCATTTGGTTGATTTTCTTCCAACAAATCCTTTGGTAAAAACCGGAGGTAAAAAAGGTATCACCGCAGTTTCCGGAGCACCTTACGGCTCGGCATTGGTAGATATTATCTCGTATGCATATATTAAAATGCTTGGAGCAAAAGGTCTTAAAAAAGCAACAGAATACGCTATTTTAAATGCCAACTATTTAAAATCAGCGTTAGAAAATGAATATGAAATTTTATATTCCGGTGAACGAGGTCGTGCAGCACATGAAATGATAGTTGATTTTAGACCTTTTAAAGCAAAAGGAATAGAAGTTGGCGATATAGCAAAGCGTTTAATGGATTATGGTTTTCATGCTCCAACAGTATCTTTTCCGGTTGCCGGAACACTTATGATAGAACCAACGGAAAGTGAAAGTAAAGCCGAATTAGATCGTTTTATTACAGTTTTATTTAATATTAAAAAGGAAATCGATGCTTATGAATATGGTAAAGATTCTGTTCTAAAAAATGCACCTCATACGCAAGAAATGTTAACAGCAGATGAGTGGAATTACGAATATACCAGACAAGAAGCAGCTTTTCCGTTAGCGTATTTACACGAATCTAAATATTGGCCACCGGTAATGCGTATTGATGATGCTTATGGAGATCGTCATTTAGTCTGTTCTTGTAATCCAATTGAAGAATATGCAGAAATTTAAAATAAAAGGTAAATAATAATTAAAAATAAGTAATTTTGCAATTCGCTTAATAGTGATTTGTTTAAATTACAATGTAAATAAAGAATAAAATATGAAACCAATAACCAAAGAAACCTATATAAAATGGTATAAAGACATGCTTTTTTGGCGAAAATTTGAAGACAAATTAGCACAAGTATATATCCAACAAAAAGTCCGTGGTTTTTTGCATTTATATAACGGTCAAGAAGCTGTTTTAGCAGGATCATTGCACGCAATGGATTTGACTAAAGATAAAATGATAACAGCTTATCGTAATCACGTGCAACCAATTGGAATGGGTGTTGATCCCAAAAGAGTTTTTGCAGAATTGTATGGTAAAGTTACCGGAACATCAAAAGGGATGGGTGGTTCGATGCATATTTTTTCTAAAGAACATCGCTTTTACGGAGGTCATGGTATTGTTGGTGGTCAAATTCCGCTTGGAGCCGGAATTGCGTTTGCCGATAAATATTTTAATCGTGATGCTGTTACATTAACTTATTTTGGAGATGGTGCAGCAAGACAAGGTTCTTTACATGAAACCTTTAATATGGCAATGAATTGGAAATTACCGGTTGTTTTTATTGTAGAAAATAATGGATATGCTATGGGAACGTCGGTAGAAAGAACGGCTAATCATACGGAGATTTGGAAATTAGGTCTTGGTTATGAAATGCCATGTGGACCTGTAGATGGTATGAATCCTGTAAAGGTTGCAGAAGCTGTTGATGAAGCCATTGAAAGAGCAAGAACAGGTAATGGACCTACTTTTTTAGAAATGAAAACATATCGTTATCGAGGTCATTCGATGAGTGATGCACAACATTACAGAACGAAAGAAGAAGTGGAAGAATATCGTAAAATTGATCCAATAAAGCAAGTGCTTAATATAATTGAAGAAAATGAATATTTATCAGCTTCCGATATTAAAGCAATTCAAAAAGAGGTAAAAGAAAGAGTACAAGAATGTGTGGAATTTGCTGAAAAATCACCATATCCTCCAAAAGAACAATTGTATGAAATGGTTTACGAAGAAAAAGATTATCCTTTTTTACCGCATAAATATTAAGAAACTTCTAATTAAAAAATAGTTAAAAAATAAATACAATGGCAGAAATAATTACAATGCCTCGTTTGAGCGACACCATGACTGAAGGAGTGGTGGCACAATGGTTAAAAAAAGTAGGTGATAAAGTAGAAGAAGGAGATATTTTAGCTGAAATTGAAACAGATAAGGCTACAATGGAGTTTGAATCCTTTAATGAAGGAACACTTTTGTATATTGGTCTTAAAGAAGGTGAGAGTGCTCCTGTAGATTCTCTTTTAGCAATTATTGGAGAAGAAGGGGAAGATGTTGACGCTTTAATAAAAGAATTTGAAGCTTCCAGAGGAGGTTCTAAAAAAGAAGAAATTACCTCTAATGAGGAAACTGCAAAAGAAGAAGTAAAACCTGAAACAAAAGAAGAATCTAAAGAAAAAGTAATTACTTCGTCTCAAAAAATAAAAGAAACTCCAATAGCCGTTAAACAAAAACTGGTTAGAGATGCAAATGAACGTATTTTTATATCTCCTTTGGCTAAGAAATTGGCTAAAGAACGTAATATTAATATCAAATTTGTACAAGGCACAGGTGAAAATGGTAGAATAGTAAAAAGTGATATTGAGAATTATGTTCCGATATCAGCAGGTTCTCAACAAACATCATCCTTTAGTCCTAAAGGAGAAGAAAGTTTTGAAGATGTTCCTAATTCACAAATGCGAAAAGTAATTGCAAGACGTTTAGCAGAATCCAAATTCAAGGCCCCTCATTATTATTTGAATATTGAAGTCGATATGGACAATGCGATGTCTTTTAGAAAACAATTTAATTTATTGCCGGAAACTAAAATCTCTTTTAATGATATTGTTGTTAAAGCTACAGCTTTAGCATTAAAAAAGCATCCGCAAGTAAATTCACAATGGTTTGATGATAAAATGCGATTAAATCATCATGTACATATAGGTGTAGCAGTTGCTGTACCTGATGGATTGGTGGTGCCTGTTGTACGATTTGCAGACGAAAAGAATCTACAACAAATAAATGCTGAAGTTAAAGATTTAGCAGGAAGAGCTCGTAATAAAAAATTAACACCGCAAGAAATGGAAGGTAGTACCTTTACGATTTCAAATTTAGGAATGTTTGGTATAACTGATTTTACATCGATTATCAACCAACCAAATTCTGCCATTCTTTCTGTAGGTGCAATTGTTGAAAAGCCGGTTGTAAAAGACAAACAAATTGTTGTTGGAAATAAAATGAAATTGACTTTGGCTTGTGATCATCGTACGGTCGATGGAGCTACTGGAGCAATGTTTTTACAAACCTTAAAAGAATATATAGAAAATCCGGTGTTATTAATTGCTTAAAGATGACGTTTTTATAAAAAGAAGATGCTAATTTAAAATAAATGTATTTTTTATCTATAATATGGTAATAAATTTCATTAATTCCGTTAGATTTGCCAATATAATTAATTCTAACTAAAAATTTAAAGAAATGAAAAAATTAGTATTATCCATTTTAGTAGTAGCAGCATTTGCTTTAACTTCTTGTGAAAAAGCAAAAAAAGCAACAGACAAAGCAACTGACAGTGTTACTAACGCTGTTGAAAAAACAGGTGAAGCAGCAAAAAATGTAGCTGATAAAGCCGGAGAAACAGTAAAAGAAGGTGCAGAAGCAGTAAAAGAAGCAGCAGAAAAAACCGGAGAAGCAGTTAAAGAAGGTGCTGAAAAGGTAAAAGAAGGTGCTGAAAAAGCCGGAACAGCTGTTAAAAAAGCAGTTGATTCTACAAAAGCAGCTTTAAAAACAAAATAGTAATTTTATATTTATCTATTTTAGACTTATAATAAAAGCAGTTTTCATTTCTGAAAACTGCTTTTTTAT
>JALSLI010000062.1 GCA_026988395.1 Flavobacteriaceae bacterium
CGTGTGGATTTTATGGAAAAGCATCCTAAATTATTTCAGTTTTTAGCAAAATTTGATGTGATTTCCAATAAAATCCCTTTTTTGCAAGGTTTTGGTGATTATTATATTATTTCGGCAACTAAAAAAGCGTAATATTATTTCCGTATTGAAAAATAATAGTAAATCAAATAACCGATTAACATACTTAATTCAGATAAAACAATTGCTATTGCAATGTGGTAAACAGATTGATGAAAAATAAATATAAAACCATAAAAAACAAACAATTGCAAAGCGGAAATAAACACAATAAAAAACCATTTTTGTCTTTCTAAAAACAAACTAAAAAAAGGAATAATTAAAAAAGAAATCGGCACTGAATATGCGAGAATACGTGTAAGTTTAATTGCTTCATTATTTGGTTTAAAATTGTTTAAAATTAAGATAAGTTGCGGAGTAAGAATCCAAATAAAAGCAAGTAAAATAAATGAAATGCTTGCAATGCTGAGTATGTTTTTAAAATTTATAAAAGTTTCTTGCCATTTTTCCTTATTAAAAATAGGATAAAAACCAGTGTAACTAGCACCGGAAATACCACGTAAAACATTAATAATTTTATCTGCCAAGACATAGGTAGTAACTGCGGAACTTCCAAATAAATAAGCTAATAACGGATTAACAAGCGCCGGTTTTAAAGCCGAAAAGAAGTTTACTAAAAACAGCGAATAGGTTTTTTTTATAAAGATTTTTACTTCATTAAATGGAATAAAAGAAAAGGACCATTTTTCTTTGTTTAACCAAAATAAGATAACTAGCAATTCGCTAAAACCCAAAAGAAAATTCACATATTTATAATTTCTTACAAACAGTAACGATATCAAAAACAAGATTTTACTAAAAAAACCGATTAATAAAACTTTTTTGTTTTCTTCTAAGGCATTGTAAAATAAATTCGGATTTATAATTTTAGGAAGTAACAAAATTAAACTGAATATCCAAATACTAAAATAATCTGCATAAAAAATGTATATAATAACTGAAACCGTAAAGCTTAATAAGAAACTTAAAATACATCTAATACTAATGGTTAAATACCATAATTGGTTAAAATAATTTTTATCCGTGCTAATTTTATCGGATTTTGTAGGTATAAAATAATTTAAACTATAATTACTAAATGTAGCAATTGCCAATATAACGGATTGAACGGTAAAAATAATTCCGCTATTTTTATAGCCGAATTTTGAAATAATCAATGGCAAGGTTAAAAAAGAAAATAAATACCCCAAACCTTGTAAGAGTACAAGCCAAGAAAAATTTTTTAAAAATCGTTTTATGTGTTTAATATGTATCAATTTTTAATTTCTTTTAATTTCTTGATTTGGTTGTTTTTTAAAAAAGATAGTAGTAATAAAACAAATGAAATTCCAATTTGATTACTTAAATTCAATAAAAAAAGGAGTATTCTTTTTTTTAAATTTATTTTGGTGGATAGATGTGCCAAATCAGAAGCTCTTTTTTTTAAAAGCGAGGCAATCTCTTTTTTGTCTTTTTCCATTTTTTTAGAATCTATTTTAAAAATTAAAAACAAATCCAATAAAGTTTGAATTTGTTGTTTTAAAAACAATGATTTTAATGCATGCGGAATGTATTTATCTTGCAATGAATAAGATGTGAAAATATCTTTTACCATTTCAGTTGAGATAAGTTGTCTTGTTAAGGAATTGCTGTAACAATGGTTAAACAAGACAACTTTATTAGTTAAAGCTATTTTTTTAGCTTTTTGTAAATAATTTAAAATAAAAACATCGTCTTCTTTCCAAAATAAATCCGGAAAGAAGGTTTTTTTGGCAATTTCTGTTTTGTATATTTTTGCCCAAGAAGTTGGTATTATTTCATTTTTTAAAAAAGCTTTAACGGTTTCAAATTTTGTTAAAATTGTATCGTTAAACAAATTTGCGGTTTTAATTTCGTCACCGTTACTTGTAAGCATTTTATGTCTTGCTATACCTAAATCACTTTTTGTTGATGTAATGCAAGTGTGTAAATTTTTTAAAGCATTTTTGTCTAGTATATCATCAGCATCTAAAAAAACCAAATATTTCCCTTTCGTATGTTTTATACCTGTGTTTCTTGCGATTCCGGGACCTTTATTTTCTGTTTTAAGATACTTAATTTGAGTACTGTTTTTTATAAATTGTTTGGCAATAATAGCCGAATTATCCGTAGAACCATCGTTAATTAAGAGAACTTCAAAATTTTTAAAACTTTGGTTTAAAACCGAATTAATTGCTCTTTCTAAAAACATTTCAGCATTAAAAAACGGAATAATAACACTTATTTTAGGAGTAGTTTTCAAAATTAGATGTACAATTTAGGATTAGTTTTTTGATTTCCTTAAATGATTTATTTTGATTTTCAGGTGGTTGCCATTTAGGTAATAACAAATCGGCAGCAACTAAAACAGTGCAAACAGGAATGTCGTAAAATTTTCCGAATGCTAAAATAGCAGCAGTTTCCATATCTACAAGACCAACATTTTTAGATTTATATTCGTTTAATAAGCTTTTCGTTTCTCTAAAAGGAGCATCTACCGAAAGTACTTTTATCTCATCTAAATTAATTTTTTCATGCAAATCCGTTTTATACGAAATAAAGGATTCTTTTTGATAAAAAAAGGAAGTTCCGCTTAACGAATATGCCTCCGAAATTTTAAAAACTTTACCGGAATTTATGTTATTATCCAAGCGTCCGCCATAACCGAAAAAGAAAAATTTTTTAACACCTAATGCTTTCAACTCTTCCATTAATGCGATAACCGAAGGAGCTCCAACTCCAATATTTAAAACCAACAGAACATTTTTAAAAAGATATGCAGAAGCATTAAAACCCTTTATTTTTTTAAAGAAAAATAACTCTTTTTTAGAAAAACAATTTACAGCACTGATAATTGCAATTTTTGGTACTATTTTAAAATTGTAAATCTTTTTTTCCTTTTTCCAAGCAACCATTTTTTTTGGATCAAGAATTGGTGTTTCCTTGTAAAAACCGGTATTAAAATTAGAAAAATTCTTCATAAACTACAAAATATTCGTTTTGGTAAAAATAAGATATTTTTTTTACCTAATTATATGTACTTTTGCCAAATAAATAAGACACTTTTGAAAATAATTAAAGGTTTAAAAAATTATCCGTCTAAAACAGAAAGTATTGTTACGCTTGGTACTTTTGATGGCGTACACATTGGACATCAAAAAATTATAAAACAGCTCAATAAAGATAAAAAAAATGCAAAAAGTGCGTTGTTGACTTTTTTTCCGCATCCGCGAATGGTATTACAAGATGCAAGTGATTTAAAATTGTTAAATACTTTAGAAGAAAAACAACAATTACTTGCAAAAAATGGATTGGATAATCTTATTATAGAACCGTTTACCAAAGAATTTTCAGGTTTATCAGCAATTAATTTTGTTCGAGATATTTTAGTGAACACATTAAATACACAAAAATTAGTAATTGGCTATGACCATCGTTTTGGTAAAAATCGCGAAGGAGATTTTGAGCATTTAAAAGAGCTTAGTGAGTTATATGATTTTAAATTAGAACAAATAAAAGCCCAAGATGTGAAAGATGTGGCAGTAAGTTCTACAAAAATAAGAAAAGCTTTATCAGAAGGCGATATCGAAACAGCAAACAGTTATCTTGGTTATGCTTATTTGTTAACAGGAAATGTAGTTCACGGAAGAGGATTAGGAACAAAATGGAAGTATCCAACGATTAATTTAGCGATTCCGGAAACATATAAACTAATACCTAAAACCGGTGTTTACCTTGTTAAAACACAGATAAACGGAAAACAATATTTTGGTATTATGAACATAGGTAATCGCCCAACAGTAAATGGTAAACACCAAACAATTGAAGTGCATTTGTTGGATTTTAATCAGGATTTGTATGGTAAAAAAATTCAAGTTCAGTTGTTAAAGCGTTTACGAGATGAACAAAAATTTGATTCTGTTGATGCATTGATTTCTCAAATTAAAAAAGATGAATCTAATGCTAGAAAAATGATTCAATTTTTTAAATAAATATTGTATTTTTGCCTCCTAAATAAATACCCTCAAAAAATGAAAAAGATTACAACGGCTGTTTTATTTGTACTATTATCTGTAAATTTAGTAGCTCAAATTAAATACGATCCACTTAAAATAACACGTAAAAAATTCTCATTACTTGTTTTTGTTCCCAATAAATTATTTTATGAAAAGGAATCGGTTAAATTATCTAAAAGTGATAAATATGATCTTGGTGTAATTGCAAACGGATTGTTGCAAAATAAAGATTTAAAGGTGCAAATAGAAGCTTATTACGACACAACATTAGATCCTGAAGCTTCAAAAAACATTACCCAAAAAAGAGTTGAAGCCATTAAAAATTATCTTGTGGTTTGCGGTGTAAATCCAGATAATTTAATTGCAAAAGGTTATGGTGATACTGTAATTATAAACAAATGTAAGCCTTTTGTTAAATGTACTGAACTTGAACACGCAGTAAACCGTAGAGTGGAATTTAAGATTTTAAATCCTGAGAAATTGGAAAATTACAAAATGGTAAAAAAATAAATTTTACTTTGCTTTAAATATTTTACCTTTGTGCCTTAAATAAAATAGCATGTTACAAGTATCTTTTATAAGAAATAACAAAGACGAAGTATTACGAGGTTTACAAGTGCGTAATTTTAAAAATGCCGAACAGATTATTGATGAGGTAATTTTAAAAGATGAAAACCGACGTAAAACACAAACCGAATTAGATAATACCTTGGCAGAATCCAATAAAATAGCTAAGGAAATAGGAGTTTTATACAAATCCGGTAAAGCACAAGAAGCAAATCTTTTAAAAGAAAAAGCGCAAAAATTAAAAGAGATTACTTCGGTTTTAAAAGAGAAGATGCAAAAATTACAGCAAGAGGTAAAAGAATTGTTGTATCAGATTCCTAATATTCCTAATATTTTAGTGCCAAAAGGCAATTCCGATGAAGATAATGAAATTGTTTTTCAAGAAGGTGATATTCCTAAACTCCACGATGGAGCAATGCCTCATTGGAATTTAGCAAAAAAATACGATATTATTGATTTTGAATTAGGTAATAAAATCACAGGAGCAGGTTTTCCGGTTTATAAAGATAAAGGTGCAAAATTACAACGTGCATTAATCAATTATTTTCTAGATAAAAACACCAATGCAGGATATAAAGAAGTACAAGTACCTCATTTGGTTAATGAAGCCTCCGGTTACGGTACAGGGCAATTGCCGGATAAAGAAGGGCAAATGTACCATTGTGAGGTTGATAACTTATATCTAATTCCTACTGCTGAAGTTCCGGTAACCAATCTTTTTAGAGATGATTTGTTAAAAGAGAGTGATTTTCCTATCAAAAGAACTGCTTATACACCTTGTTTTCGTAGAGAAGCCGGTTCTTACGGAGCTCATGTTCGCGGATTAAATCGTTTACATCAATTTGATAAGGTAGAAATCGTTCGTATTGAGCATCCTTATAAATCTTATGAAGCTCTTGACGGAATGGTGGATCACGTTACTGAAATATTACGTGAATTAAAATTGCCTTTCCGTATTTTACGCCTTTGCGGAGGTGATATCGGTTTCACATCAGCTTTAACGTATGATTTTGAAGTTTTTTCAACAGCACAAAACCGTTGGTTGGAAATTAGTTCGGTTTCTAATTTTGAATCTTTTCAAGCAAATAGACTAAACCTTCGTTTTAAAAATAAAGAAGGAAAATCACAATTAGCACACACCTTAAACGGAAGTTCTTTGGCTTTACCTAGAGTATTAGCCGGAATTTTAGAAAATTACCAAACTCCGGAAGGTATAAAAATACCGGAAGTTCTAGTAAAATATACAGGATTTGACATTATAGATTAATAAAAAATAACTGTTTTTAAAAACCGCAAATTTTAATTTGCGGTTTTTTTATTATCTTTACGTTACACAGACCAAATTTTTTTATGATGAAACAACCAATTCACGGTGAAAAAATAAATCGCATTTTATTAAAACCGCGATTTAAAATGGAATTAGATAATAAATCTGTAGAGGAAATTTTAAATTCCTTTAAAGAAAATTTAGCCAAAGACAAGTGTAAATATTGTTCTAAAATATCGGGGAATCATGTTTTTTTAGACGTTCCAAAAGAAGAAAATCATTTTTGGTCACCACAATTACAAGTTGAAATTTTAAAAGGAGAAAAAAATAAAACGATAGTTAAAGGTATTATTGGTCCAAAACCACAAATATGGACGTTCTTTATGTTTCTTCATTTTGTAATTGCCACAATATTTGTTGTTTTTTTCGTTTGGTTTTATACCAATTGGACTTTAGGGAAACCGTACCAACTGCAAAAATATATGCTAATAGCATTGCCTGTTTTGTGGATTTTGTTGTATTTCTTTGGGCAATCAGGTAAACGAATAGCCTATGATCAAATGGTGGAATTAGATAATTTTTTAACAGAAACAATTTATAAAAAGACGATAACATGAAAAAAATAAAACACCAATACATTATTTTATTTGTGGTCTTTAATGTTGTCATTTTACAAGCCCAACAATATCCAAATGATACTAATTATCAAACCATTCAAACAACAACGCCAAACTTGCCTAATTGGAATGCTTATTTTATAGATAACAGCGTTCCTGATCCAATTGCAATTACCAGAATAACGGAATATAATGCAAATTGGAATTGGTATCCAATTCACGAATACGCAAAAATACAGCCTTATAATGCAGATACTTCGGTGTATAAATTTTATTCGGTTGCTATTTATGATGCCAATACGCATCAAATGATTAGAGAACTTCCCGGAGGAGCAATTTATCCTTCTTATTGGTCTAATACCGATCCTGATATTATTTATGGTTTTAAAGAAAATGGTGCGATTAAATCGTATTCTATTGCTGCTGATGTTGTTACCGATTTAGATGTAATTCAAGGGTATGAATTGGTCACATTAGGTCCCGGAGAAGGAAACATCGATAAAAATGATCATTATGTTGCTTTTATCGGTAAATCCGGTTCTGATATGGATGTGATTGTCTATAATTTACAAAGTTTGCAAATTGTAAAAACGCAAACTTTCCCGGGGGCTTGGGGAAATGGCTCGAGTGCTCCGCAATTTGTAGATTGGGTTTCGGTATCACAATCCGGTGATTATGTTGGTGTTATGTGGAATCATAACACGACATCAGAAAACAATCCACTTAATGGGCATTTTGGTGTTGAAATTTACGAATCTCAAAATATGCAGTATTTACGAAGAGTTGCAGTTTACGGTAACCATGGAGATTTTGGTGTAGCACAAGATGGTGATGAGGTTTTTGTACAATTTTGGGGAGAAACTGGTACCGTAAATATGTATTATTTAAATAGAATGGAACGTGTTGTATTAAGTGTAAATGCCGATTTTAATGTGGAAGGACATATTTCGTGTAGAAATTTAAACCGTCCGGGCTGGGCGTATATCAGTCAAGATACGCCACAAAATTCCGGTATTATCGGAGCCTTAAAATTAGACACATCCGGAACTTTTGAATATTTTGGACATCATTTTAGTAATGCAGCAACTTATGATGAATCGCCAATGCCTTGTCCGTCGCCTAATGGCGATAAAGTAATGTTTAAATCCGATTGGGGAAATACACAAAACACCAATGAAATATTTGTTTTTGAAGCAACAAAGGCTACTAATGTAGCAAATACACAAACACAATTATTAAACAATTCTTTCTCTTTTAATAATCCTATTAAAGAGAATATTAAAATTAAGAGTGAGGATTATTTTATTGAAAATGTTGTAGTTATTAATGCAATAGGGGCAGTTGTTAAAAATGTATCCTTTTTAAATAAAAAAGACGTATTTATAGATGTTTCAAATTTAGAAAACGGTATTTATTTTTTACGAATAAACAATTCCGTAACTAAAAAAATCATTATTTACAGGTAATAAAAAAGACCTGTCATTACTTATTTCCTACCAAAATCTGCGGGAATTTCACCCCAAGCTTTGGTTTCCCATTTTAATATTTTATTTTTATAGGTATTGGTTTTTAACCATTTTAAAGCACGATTAATAAGTTCAAATAAATATTTATTGTCTTTATTTGGTCTTATGGAAGTGTTGATATATTTTTTTTTCACCCAATTTATAGCAATTTTACTGTCTGAATATATTGGCAAATCCAATTTATGTTGTTTGCAATATGCTAATCCGTGTACTAAAGCAAGAAATTCCATAATATTATTACTCCCTCCTTTGAAAGGTCCTTGATGAAAAAGCAAAGTTTTTGTGTCGGTATAAACGCCTTGATATTCTGCATTTCCTTTGTTGTCGCAAGCTCCATCTACAGCGATGCTATTTAAAATTGGTTTTCCTATTTTTTGTAACTCATCTTTAGATAATTCAGTCTCAAAAACATCTTTGCCAATATAATCTTCGTAATTTCCTTTAAAAGCTTTTTCGGCCGTCTCTTTGGTTTTAAAAGATTTGTATTTAGCACCTTTGTAATCGGTAATTTGTTTTTTACAAGAATCCCAAGAAGTGTAAATACCTTTGTTTTTACCTTCCCAAACCACGTAATATTTCTTTTTCTTAGCCATTGGTTGTAATTACCTTTTCTATTATTTTTGGAAAATTTTCCATTTCCAGGAGATGAATTTTTTCTTGAATTCCTTTTAACGTTTCCTTCTTGTCTAACAAGACTTCCTTTTGAAATACAATAGCACCTTCGTCGTAATTTTTATTTACATAATGGATGGTAATACCTGTTTTTGCTTCTTTGTTTTCTAATACTTTGTTATGAATGTGATTGCCATACATTCCTTTTCCGCCGTATTTAGGAAGAAGAGCAGGATGAATATTAATAATTTTTTTAGGGAAGGAATTAATAATTTTTTCAGGAATTTTCCATAAAAAACCCGCCAAAATAATGTAATCGGTTGTTTTTTTTAAATGATTTAAAACAAAATCACTTTTGTAAAATTGTTCTTTATCAAATAGCAAACATTTGATTTTTAATTTATTACATCGTTCTATAACTTTGGCATTCTTATTGTTAGTGAGTACTTGAATAACTTTAACAGTTTTATGACTATTAAAATAATTGATTATGTTCTCTGCATTAGAGCCGCTTCCGGAAGCAAAAATTGTCAAGCGTTTCACAGGTCGTAAGATTTAAAAAGTTATCACAAAAAAAAGAAATATTAATAACAAAATGTGTAGAGTTTTCATTTTTTTTAAAAAAAACAGTAAATTAGCCACATAAAAATTAAAGCAAACAGTAAAATAAAAATTAATTGTTTACTTTTGCCGAGTAATTAAAATTAAAATTAAAATTATGTCAGACATTACATCAAGAGTAAAAGCTATTATCGTTGACAAATTAGGTGTTGACGAAAACGAAGTAACTAACGAAGCAAACTTCACAAACGATTTAGGAGCAGATTCATTAGATACTGTAGAATTGATTATGGAATTCGAAAAAGAATTTGATATTCAAATTCCGGATGACCAAGCAGAAAATATTGCAACAGTTGGTCAAGCAATTACTTATATCGAAGGAGCTAAAAAATAGTAAGCTTTTACTATAACATTTTAAATTACGAGTATTGCTTTTTAAAAAGTTAATGCTCGTATTTTTTTTATATTAAAGAATTTGACTTATTTTTGAAAGATAAAAATTTCAAAAAAGAAATAGCATAACAATATGGAATTAAAGCGAGTAGTGGTAACCGGATTAGGAGCATTAACACCGATAGGTAATAATGTAGAAGAATATTGGAACGGTTTGATAAATGGCGTAAGCGGTTCTGCACCTATAACTTATTTTGATGCATCGAAATTTAAAACACAGTTTGCCTGCGAGGTAAAGAATTTTAATGTAACCGATTTTTTAAATCGTAAAGAAGCTAGAAAAATGGATCGTTTTACACAGTATGCCATGGTTGCATCAGATGAAGCGGTAAAAGATTCTAATTTAGATTTAGAAAAAGTAGATAAATCTAGAGTTGGGGTTATTTGGGGAGCAGGTATTGGTGGTTTGGAAACATTTCAGAATGAAGTTTTAAACTATGCCGCAGGCGATGGTTCGCCAAGATTTAATCCATTTTTTATTCCTAAAATGATTGCAGATATAGCTCCAGGACAAATTTCTATTAAATACGGATTTAGAGGTCCTAATTTTGCAACGGTTTCTGCTTGTGCATCATCTTCAAATGCATTGATAGATGCTTTTAATTACATTCGTTTAGGAATGGCAGATGTAATGGTTTCCGGTGGTTCGGAAGCAGCTGTAACTATTGCCGGAATGGGTGGTTTCAATTCCATGCATGCTTTATCTACTAGAAATGATGATCCTAAAACAGCTTCCAGACCATTTGATAAAGATCGTGATGGCTTTGTGTTAGGTGAAGGAGCAGGTGCCTTAATTTTAGAAGAATACGAACATGCTAAAGCTCGTGGTGCTAAAATTTATGCCGAGTTATTAGGCGGCGGTTTATCTGCCGATGCACACCATATTACTGCACCACATCCCGAAGGGCTTGGTGCGATTTCTGTAATGGAAAATTGTTTAAAAGATGCTAATATTAAACCGGAAGAAGTAGACCACATTAATATGCACGGTACATCTACACCTCTTGGTGATATAGCCGAATCGAAAGCTGTTTTAAAAGTTTTTGGTGATCATGCCTACAATATAAACATTAATTCTACCAAATCGATGACCGGCCATTTATTAGGTGCAGCAGGTGCTGTTGAAGCAATTGCATCTATTTTGGCTATTAATAAAGGTGTTGTTCCACCTACAATTAATCATTTTACCGATGACGATCAGATTGACTCTAAACTAAATTTTACTTTTAATAAACCACAAAAGCGAGATGTTAAAGTAGCAATGAGTAATACTTTTGGTTTTGGAGGGCACAATGCTTGTGTTTTATTTAAAAAATTAGAAGAATAAATGAATTTTCCTTTTTTAAAGAATTTTAAAAATAAAAATAACTCAGATGATGAGGATTTTTTAATTTCTTTAAAATCGATAATTGGTTATAAACCAAAAGATATTCATTATTTTAAAAAAGCATTTACACATAGTTCCGTTAGAAAAAAAAAGAATGGAAGACCTTTTAATTATGAACGATTAGAGTTTTTAGGCGATTCTTTTTTAGATGCAATAGTATCTTCTTTCTTATACGATAAATCACCTGATGGTGATGAAGGATATTTAACTAAAATGCGATCAAAAATTGTTAGTCGTGATAACTTGAATAAGGTTGGTAAAGAGCTTCATTTAACCGATTTAGTAGATAGTAAAGTGAAGAAAAAACGCTATGGAGATAATATTTTTGGCAATTTATACGAAGCAATCGTAGGAGCAGTATTTTTAGATAAAGGATATTATGGAGCTGAGCAATTTGTACACAAAACTTTATTAGAAAACTATAGCGATTTAAAACGTTTAGAAGGAAAAATAACCAGTTATAAAAGTGTTTTAATTGAATTTTGTCAAAAAAATAAATTACATTTTGAGTTTAAAGTTAAGGAAGAAAAATCGAAAGAACGTATAAAACATTTTTCTGTAACCTTTTTAATTAACGGAAAAATTATTTCAAAAGGACGAGCCACAGCCAAGAAAAAAGCTGAGGAAATTGCAGCTAAAAGAGCTTATTTTGCTTTGCAAGATGAAATTGAAAAAGATAAAAATTAGTAGTATCTTTACTCTTTATTATTAATTTTTACTTATGATTTCTTGTCAAAAAGATTTATTTAAAATCCCCGATAATATCCATTATTTAAATGGTGCTTATATGTCGCCTTTTTTAAAAATTGTCGAAAAAGCAGGGCATCAAGCCATTTCAAAAAAATGTTTTCCGTATCAAATTTCAGGTGAAGACTTTTTTACAAACACCAATAAATTAAAACAATTATTTGCATCTTTTATAGATGTAGAAGATTACCGGAATATAGCTGTTATTCCTTCAGTTTCTTATGGAATAGCTTCTGTTGCTAATAGTATTCCGTTAACTAAAGATGATCAAATTTTAGTAGTCGATGAACAGTTTCCCAGTAACATTTATTCTTGGCAAAAATTGGCTACTAAAAATCATGCAAAAATTGTAGTAAGTAAATCGCCTAAGATAGAAGAGGGCAGAGGTGAAAAATGGAATTTAGATATACTACAAAAAATTAATAATAACACTAAAATAGTAGCAATACCACAAGTTCATTGGAGTGATGGTACTCTGTTTGATTTGGTTGAAATTCGTAAAAAAGCAAACAAAGTTGGTGCATATTTAATTATTGATGGCACACAAAGTGTTGGAGCTTATCCTTTTTCGGTAAAAAATATACAACCTGATGCGTTGATTTGTGCAGGTTATAAATGGTTGTTAGGACCTTATTCCATTGGTTTGGCATATTTTTCGGATGCGTTATGTGAAAGAGGAAATCCAATAGAAGAAAATTGGATTAACCGAAAAAACAGTGAAGATTTTACAGGTTTGGTAAATTACCAAGACGAATACCAACCGAAATCCGGACGATTTAATGTTGGCGAAATGAGTAATTTTCACTTAACACCAATGTTAATTGCATCTTTAAAACAATTAACCAAGTGGAGACCTGAAATCATTCAAGAATACACCAAAGAGATTAGTAAAGAAGCGATAGAAAAATTACAACAATTAGGTTGTTTTATTGAAGACGAAAACTATCGTGGAAATCACTTATTTGGTATTTATTTACCAAATAACACCAATATTAATCAATTAAAAACTGTTTTAGCCAAGCATAATGTATTTGTCTCTTTTAGAGGAAATGCTGTAAGAGTTTCACCTCATTTATACAATACAAAAGAAGATTTTGAGGTTTTAGTATCTTGTTTTCGTGAAGTTTTATTTAAAAAAATAAGGAATGTTCAATAAGATAGCTATAAATATAACATCCGAAAAATTAAACATACAAGAGTGCTACGATTTTGTGCAAGATCCTTCTTGCGGAGGCATTGCTTTGTTTGTTGGCACAGTACGGAATGCAACCAAAAATAAAGACGTAATTTTGTTAGATTTTGAAACTTATAAACCAATGGCAATTAAAGAAATGCAAAAAATAGCCGAGCAAGCAATTCATAAATTTCCGATTAAAAAAATTGCAATTTATCACGCCGAAGGCAAATTGAAAATAGGTGAAATTCCGGTAATTATTGCTGTTTCATCACCTCATCGTGATGCCGCTTTTGATGCTTGCAGATTTGCAATTGATACGTTAAAAGAAACTGTACCAATCTGGAAAAAAGAACATTTTACCGATGGTGAAGTTTGGGTAAACGCACATCCGTAATCGGTTAAAAATAGATGCCAAATTCTTTTTCTAAATAGGCTTTATCGGCATTTAACTTTGTAATAAAATGGCGATAATTATCAGAATTCAGATTCTTAGGTTTATGTTGCAAGCGTTTTTGAATATTTTCTACTTTTTCCATTAACAAGTAATCCTTCTCATCTTTAAATGCTGTTTTTAGCTTGTTCCAAATATAATCAACGGCAAGCTTGTTTGGGTGTAGAAAATCGTTTTTATAAAAGCGATAATCGCGTAAATCATCCATTAAAATTTCATATGCCGGAAAGTAATGAACATCATTATTTTTAGCAATTGAGGCGTGCATGGCTGTTAATAAATGTGCTTTGCTCAGGTTGTTTTCTATAAAACCATCTTTTAAATGCCGTACAGGACTTAAGGTAAAAATAAATTTCAAATTCGGATTTACATTTTTGATTTCCGTAACAACAGCAGTGATATTTTTTTCTATTTCCGTTACCGGAAGTAACTCTTTTTTAAATTGAATTTGTGGTATTTTATGGCAATTTGCAACAATTTCTTGCGTTTTTTCATAACGATATACCCAAGCTGAACCAAACGTAATAAAAAGATGTGTCGCTGTTTCTAAATATGATTTGGTATTTTTTAATGCTTCATTTGCATTTTTCACTGTAATAGCCAAAGAAACATTAGATAGACAAGAATGTAAATCTAAATGTTGCCATAAATCATGATGAAAGATAAATTCTTCCTTAGTGAAATAGACACCTTTTAAACTTCTACGGATTATCTTGTTAATAGAAACCGGATTAAACAACACGCCGAAGGGATTTGTTAGCACATCGAATTTATAAAATCGGAATTTTTCACCAATATTATCCGAAAAACAAGAACCTAATAGCATTAATCTGGATGAGTAACCAATTTTATTCTTTTCCGGATGTATCTTTATTTCAGTTCTAAATGTCACGGTTTATGTTTTTTGTCAATATTCTTGGTGAAATAACCAAATAATAATCCGGAGATTCACCAAACAGGAATTCCTATAGCCATTTTTTTGTAGGTTAGACTGTCGGTTTTACTAAAATAAGGAAAAAGGATTATATTGAATATATACATAAATATACCAAAGTACAATCCTTTTTTTACCCAATTTTTAAGTTTCATTTTTTTAAGTATCGTTTTGCTTCTTCCAATGCTTTTTTTATACCATCAGGATTTCTTCCTCCAGCAGTAGCAAAAAATGGTTGTCCGCCACCGCCACCGTGAATTAATTTACCCAGTTCTCTTACTACTTTTCCGGCATCCAAGCCTTTTCCGTCTACTAATTTTTTAGAAATATAAACGGTTAAAAGAGCTTTGTCTTTATTTTTAGAACCTGCAATAAAAAAGAGATTGTCTATTTTATTACCCATTTCAAACATTAAATTTTTAATACTTTGCGGATCTAAATCCAATTCGGCACTTAAAAACCGGACATCATTTATGTCTTCAATTTTATTTTCTAAATCGACTTTTACAAATTTTGCTTTTTCACGCATTAATGCTTCAATTTGTTTTTTAAGCTGTGTGTTTTCTTCGTTAATGCTTGTTACAGCTTTTAATAAGTCACTCGGATTTTTAAGTGTTTCCTTAATTTTTTTGCAATTGGCATCTTGTTGTGCATAATATTCTTTTACAGCATCATTGGTAATTGCTTCTATACGTCTTACTCCTGCGGCAATGGCACTTTCTGAAAGAATTTTAAAATGCCATAAATCGTTGGTGTTTTGTACATGGGTTCCTCCACAGAGCTCTTTAGATTTTCCAAATTCGATCATTCTTACCGAATCGCCGTATTTTTCACCAAAAAGAGCCATTGCACCTTTATCTAATGCTTCTTTCATTGGTATGTTTCGGTATTCTTGTAATGGTAATTTTCCTCGAATACGAGCATTTACAAAATCCTCTACTTCTTGTAATTCTTTAGGTGTTAATTTTGTAAAATGCGAAAAATCAAATCGCAAATATTTACTATGAACGGCGGAACCTTTTTGCTCTACATGTTTGCCCAAAATTTTACGTAATGCTTGGTGTAGTAAATGGGTTGCCGTATGGTTACAAGCAGTTCTAAAACGTTGTTTTTCATCGACTACTGCCATAAAGGTATCGTGAACGTTTTTAGGCAGATTTTTTGCATAATGAATGATTAGATTATTCTCTTTTTTGGTATCTAAAATATATAGCACATTTCCGTTAGGGACTTCCAAATAACCTTTATCACCAACTTGTCCACCACCTTCAGGGTAAAAAGGTGTTAAGTTAAAAACCAATTGATACATTTCACCGTCTTTTTTAGTTTTTACTTTTCGGTATCTGGTGATTTTTACCGGAGTTTTTAGCGTGTCGTAACCAACAAATTCTTCTTCATCATCTTCACGCAAAACAATCCAATCGTCGGTTTCTACTTTTGATGCTTCGCGTGAACGATTTTTTTGTTTTTCCAATTCTTCTTGAAAAACTTTTTCGTCTAATTCATATCCTTTTTCCGATAAGATTAAAGCGGTTAAATCTATTGGAAATCCAAAAGTATCGTATAATTCGAATGCTTTCTTACCGGAAATAACTTTTCCGTTGGTACTTTTTATGATGGAATTTAATAAGACCAATCCTTGTTCTAAAGTGCGTAAAAAAGAGTTTTCTTCTTCTTTAATTACATTTGTAATTAATTGTTTTTGTGCTTTTAATTCCGGAAAAGCATCACCCATTTGTTTTATTAAAACCGGAACTAATCGATACATAAACGGTTCTTTCTGATTTAAAAAGGAATAGCCGTAACGGATGGCTCTACGTAATATTCTACGGATTACATAACCTGCACCATTGTTTGAAGGTAGTTGTCCGTCTGCAATAGCAAATGCCACAGCTCTAATGTGATCGGCAATTACTCTAATGGCAATATTTGTTTTTTCTTGCTCTTCTTTGCTTAGTTTAGAATCTTCGTATTTTGTGTGTGTTATAACCTCGATTTCTCTAATAATCGGCATAAAAACATCGGTATCGTAATTGGATTTTTTATCTTGAATAACCATACACAAACGCTCAAAACCCATACCTGTATCTACGTGTTGTGCAGGTAAATTTTCTAAGGAGCCATCAGCTTTACGGTTGTATTGCATAAAAACCAAATTCCAAATTTCAATAACTTGCGGATGGTCTTTGTTTACCAAATCTTTGCCGTCTATTTTTGCTTTTTCTTCCTCAGAGCGAATATCTACGTGAATTTCAGAACAAGGTCCGCAAGGACCTTGAGCTCCCATTTCCCAAAAATTATCTTTTTTATTTCCGTTTAAAATTCGGTCTTCACTAATGTGTTGTTTCCAAAAATCGTAGGCTTCTTGGTCAAAGTCTAATCCTTCCGATTTATCGCCTTCAAAAACGGTAACATAGATTTTATCTTTATCTATTTTATAGACTTCGGTTAGTAATTCCCAAGCCCAAGCAATGGCTTCTTTTTTAAAATAGTCGCCAAAAGACCAATTGCCCAACATTTCAAACATAGTGTGATGATAGGTGTCTTTACCAACCTCTTCTAAGTCGTTGTGTTTTCCGGAAACACGTAAACATTTTTGTGTATCGGCAATGCGTTTTACTTCCGCTTTTTTTTGTCCTAAGAAAAATTCTTTAAACGGAACCATTCCTGCATTGGTAAACATTAAAGTAGGATCATCTTTTAAAACCATCGGTGCAGATGGTACTATTTTATGTTTTTTTTCTTTAAAAAAATCTAAAAATTGTTGTCTTATTTCTTTTGCATTCATCGTTTTAGACAAGTTTGTATTCGTTAAAGTTTAATTAAAATTCGTTAAAAAAATCGTGTTTTTAAAAACATTTTGTAAATTTGCTTGAATTTTTTGAAACTAACACTATTTTCTCAATAAAAATTTTGAGCAAAAGTAATCTATTTTAACAAGATGGCTAAAGAAAAATATTATTATGACCCAAATACGCTTTCTTATAAGCGTGTGCAAGTCAAAACTTCACATAAAATCAAAAAAACGGCACTGTATTTATTTGGTGTTTTACTAACAGCATTCATTGGTTGGATAGCTTTTAGTCAGGTTTTTGATTCGCCTAAGGAGAAAAGTTTAATTCGTGAAAACGAAAATTTAAAAATGCAATTTTCCATTTTAGATAAGCGTTTAAATGAGCAACAAAATATTTTAGATGATATTGCCAAGCGAGATAATAATATTTATCGTTTGTATTTTGAAGCAAATCCGATACCAATGGAACAGCGAAAAGCTGGTTTTGGAGGTGTTAACAGGTATAAATATTTAGAGGATTATCAGAATTCAGATATGTTGATTGATGTAACCAAAAAAATGGATGTGTTGTCTAAAGAATTAGCTATTCAATCTAAATCCTTGGATGATATTGTTAAAATGGCAAAAAATAAGGAAGAAATGTTGGCGTCGATACCTGCAATTATGCCTGTTGCCAAAGAGAATTTAACACGTATGGCTTCGGGTTACGGTATGCGAATGCATCCTATTTTAAAAATTCGTAAAATGCATGAAGGAATGGATTTTACTGCAAAAAAAGGCACGCCTATTTATGCTTCCGGAAACGGAAAAGTGGTTAAGGCTAAAAGAAGTGCAACTTATGGAAATGTGGTGTATATTGATCATGGTTATGGTTACCAAACACGTTATGCACATATGAGTAAAATTGCTACCAAAAAAGGCAAAAAAGTAAAACGTGGTGATTTAATTGGTTATGTTGGTAATACCGGAAGATCTGTTGGTCCGCATTTACATTATGAGGTGCATTATAACGGAAGACCGGTAAATCCTATTGGTTATTATTATGGTAATTTAACTCCGGAAGAATTTGAAAAATTGAAAAAGGCTTCATTACAAGAAGGACAATCATTTGATTAACCCACAAAATTCACCACAAGGTTTATTTTTATCATGTAAAACAAATAAAATCAGTCAATTAAGTCGTGAATTTCATAATTTCCTTAAGCTCAAACTTGAGGGAGCTTGAAATTATCTTTATTCATCTGCTTCATTTCAGAACCCTCAAAATACTAATACCGATTACACTTTCAATATAGCTCAATCACATTGAGCTATTTTCAAGTTGTATCGGCATTATACCTCTTAAATTCAAGTAATAAATGCAACTTTTTCGAGGCTTAGAGATTAGATTTATTTTTTCAAAAGAAAGGGAATAAAATCCCTTCCTTTCGAATGGATAAAAGTTC
>JALSLI010000063.1 GCA_026988395.1 Flavobacteriaceae bacterium
TCTTTTTCTACTTTTAAGATTTCGGCAATTGCTTCTTCATCTTGATTTCCGAAAACATAAAGTTCAAAAATAGTTTTGCTTGTAGGCGGAATTAAAAAGTAGGTATTTGCTAGTTTTTCACGTTTATTAGAATCCTTTAGTATGGAATTATCTAATTCTAAAGTTGAAACGATTTCTTTTTCGGCATCAGGATCCAAGATGTAATGCTTTGGCTTAAAGTCCTTTTTATGATATGAAATATCCGATAATTCTTCTATAAGAACCAAATCGCCATCTGCATCTACAGTAAAATCTTCTTTTAGTAAATCTAATTCTTCTTTAAGAATCAAATCAACCGGAATACGCTTCCGCATACGGTTTTCCTTTTCTAAAATTTCATTAAATTTGGAAATTGTTTTTCTAAATAACAAGGTTTTAAGGTCTTTTTCTGAGATATTCTCTTGTAAATTTTCAAAGGCACTTAAATAAACATCCATTAAAATATCCTCGGTATTGTAAAAACCTTTTGGTAACAAATGATGATGCTCGGCATTTTTAAGCTTGATTTTAGCAAAGCGTTTTAAATCTTTTGAGAAAGGTTTTACAGCTTCTAAAAAAGCCGAGAAATCCTTATTTTTTTTTGCTTGATGTATTTTATCTATTGACATATTTTTATTTTTTTATTAGTGAAATCCAAAGATACAAAATAAAGTGAGTTTATTCAAGCACAAAAGTTACATAAATCGAATTTTTTTTACCAATTGTTTTTTTAAATAGGCATTTAGCATCGTTATAATTTCTTCAGTTCTGTAAGTATATTCTTCACGTAAAGTAGAGGATAATAAAGAAATAGTTAAATTATTGTTTTTTAAAGTAATAGATTTTGTGTAAGTCCAAGTTCCTTCCCCCATTACTTCGCGCCAAGCTTGTTTTATTTCAATCTGATCCAAGCCTTGTTCCAGCTTATTTCGTTTTATCATTTTATCGATAACATCTTTAATGCTAAGTAAATTGTGATCTTTCATTTGCTTTTTATCTTGACTGTAAAAATACGATTTACAAGTTAAAAAATTGGTATTCTTGGTTGGTTTTTTTTATGATATTTTCGGTACGTTCTTGGTGCGTATCGGTTATAAATATTTGTCCGAAATTAGCATCATTTACTAATTTAATTAATTGTGTAACACGATTATTGTCTAATTTATCAAAAATATCATCTAATAATAATATTGGTTTTTTGCCACTTTGTTTTTTTATAAAATCGAATTGTGCCAACTTTAAAGCAATTAAAAAAGATTTTTGTTGCCCTTGTGAGCCAAATTTTTTAACCGGAAAATCTTTAATGCTAAATACCAAGTCATCTTTATGAACACCTTGTGTTGAATATTGCGTTATCCGATCTTTTTGCAGGTTTTTTTGCAATAAGTCTTTAAAATTTGCTTCGTTTAATTGTGATTTATAGGTAATTGCTACACTTTCACTTCCGTTTGAAATTTCTTTATAGCGTTGCTTAAAGATAGGCGTAAAATCTTTAAGAAATTTTGTTCTTTGTTGGTAAATATATTCTCCTAACGGAATAATTTGTTCGTTGTAAACTGTTAAATTTAAAGCATCAAAAGTGTGATTAGAGGCAAAATATTTTAAAAGAGAATTTCGTTGAGTCAGTAACTTGTTATATTTTAAAAGATGATTAAGATATTTTATATTTGACTGTGAAATAACACTATCGATAAATTTTCTGCGTGTATCGCTACCTTCCGATATTAAATTACTGTCGTACGGCGAAATAATTACAAGCGGAATAGCACCAATATGCTCCGATAGTTTTTCATATACTTTGCCGTTTTTCTTTACCATTTTTTTATGCCCTTTTTTTAAGCTACAATGAATGCTGAATTCTTTATTATCATTGGTGTAAACACCTTCAACAACAAAAAAATCTTCGTTGTGTTTAATGTGCTGCGAGGCAATATTATTAAAATATCCTTTGGTAAATGAAAGGTAGTAGACAGCATCTAAAACATTGGTTTTGCCAACGCCGTTATTGCCGATAAAACAATTTATTTTCGGATTAAAATCAAATTCTGCCGAAGCAAAATTTTTATAATTTATAAGATGTAATTTTTTTAAAATCATTATAAGTGCAAAAAAACAAAAAAATACACGATTAATACTGCTGATTTTTAAATAAAAATTATATTTTTGCATTTCGTAAATAAAAATGAATTATGGCAACGTATAAAAAAAGAGGAAATAAAGTAAGAAAACCTAAAAAAGACGAAGTAAACGATATTGAAGAAATTCAATTTGATGGTGAGTCAACAACTAAAGAAGTATTTGATACTTTAGATGAAACAGCAAGTAAATCGGAAAAATGGTTGGAAAAAAATCAAAAAATTGTTTTTACGGTTTTAGGTATTATCTTAATAGGTATCTTGGCTTATGTAGCATATTTTAAATTCATCCAAGCACCAAAAGAAATTAAAGCAGCCGATCAATTGGCATATGCAAAAGCAGATTTCTTTAAGGCAGAAAATGCCACACAAAATATAGATTCTCTTTATACAATTGCTCTTAATGGCAAAGACAATAAATTCGGTTTAACCGATGTTGCAGAAACATATTCAGGTACCAAAGCAGGAAATTTAGCCAATTATATGGCAGGGATAGCATATATGAATTTAGGAGATTATAAAAATGCTGTTAAATATTTAAATGAATTTTCATCTGATGATGCTGTTTTAGCTCCGATTGCCAAAGGGAAATTAGGTGATGCTTTTTCCGATTTGGACCAATTAGATGATGCTTTGGCATATTATAAAGAAGCTGCTGAAATGTCAGACAATTCGGTTACAACGCCTCT
>JALSLI010000064.1 GCA_026988395.1 Flavobacteriaceae bacterium
TGGATGCTCCTATACATCAAACCAAAGGTTTAACACTGCAAAGATACCATAAAAAATAAGTTTAGGCAAGTTTTGTTTAACCTGCGGTTTGGTGCAACAGTTAAGTTGCACAAGTAACAGAAGTTGCTACCAATACGGTTAGATAAAACCAAATAAGAGGTCAGGTTTACCGCAAGCGTAAACCATAAAAAATAGAACCGTAAAATGATGTTAACCAAAATTACAAGTGCAACGGGAGATTTTTACTACTGTGTTGGTAGTAAAAGGGTCGTGTTGACAAGTATTTTAACCTCCTTAATTGTTAAATGCGTTTAAACTTAAAAATTTTTAAAAATGAAAACAATTAAACAAATTTTTACGGTAAGTTTATTAGTGGTATTTATGCTTGGGTCTTTTACAGGGAATGCTCAATCAACTAATGGGAAAACTCTAACAGTATCAAAAATAATAGACTTATCTCAAATAGGTACAAATAGCACTATTTTGGAATATAAAAATAGTAAAGAAAGAATAATGGCTTTCAATATTAATAAGGATAAAAAAGGATCAACTACTATTTTACCAAATTTTGATAACACAAAATTTGACAATGTAAGAGTTGAATTATATAATGGTAAAAAATTAGTAGCAAAATATTTAGATAATAAAGAAGGAGGACCAAATAATACTTTTGATAATTTCATTTTTTATGAAAATGAGATTCCTTTTAAGACTTATGTTAACTCTAAAGAAGAATTTTGGCCTTTAGTTGCGGGAATTGTTTTATGCTGTGTCCATGCAGAGGTTACTTATTCTCAATCAGAAGGATGGAGTGGCACTCTTGGTTTTGATTGTGACTGTTTTAGTAAAAAATCATCATCCTCAAACCCTAAGGTCATTTCAATTAAAGGTAAGAAGTATAACATAACAAAAGTTAAGATTATTCCTTTAAATCAAACCCAAAAAAATCAAATATCAGTAAGTAACTTATCTATTTCTCTAAATTAATTATATTAATCAAGGCAATATGATTTATTATATTGCCTTTTAAAAACAATTATATGTCAATATTAAAAACTAATCCGAAAATCAACTTAATTTATAAATCAATAGGTTTAACAATTATTGTAATTTTATTGGTAAACCTTATTTATTTTTTAATAAAACTTTTTTCAACACCAATTACCAATGGATATTTTTCTGTTAAATTTAAACATGGTTTATTCATTATCAATGGTGAAAGTACAGGTTTAAATTATAATGAAATAAAATATTGGTTATTCTATGGATTGATTTTTGTGTTATCTATTTTTTATTTCAAAAAAAAATAAAAAATAGAATTCATACAAATTATTTTATTTTTAAATCATGAAATTAATTTCATATAGGTTGTTTATACTTATTTTTAAAAGAATTTATGTAAATTCTTTTAAACTTAATTTTATTTATAACATTAATTTCTCCGAGCGTGAATTGTAAGTATTCTATTGTTTATAGAGGAGTTTCTTATATCATAAAAAAATCAATATTAACTTAAATTGTTTGGGTATGTATATTAACAAAAAAATTAAAAAAATAAAATCAACAAACCTAAAAAAATTACTCCTGCTACTCCTAGCAAGTATTTCCATAACGACCTACGCCCAAAACACACAAAAAAGCATAAACACACAAGTGAGTTTTGGTAGAAATCTAAGTGATTGTCGGCATCCCGGGAGTTTTTGTGGAATGCAAACCGGTACCAATAAAGCAAATAGCAATAGTGTTTTAAGCTACGATAAAAAAAACAACACTTTGATTATGACTTTAACCAAAAACAAAACCACTGCTGAGAACTTAGCAAAATTAACCGGTAATAAACTGGAGAAAGGCTTTTACCTGTATCCTGTAACCGAAACCTTTGTTTTACCGCAAACTATTTTACAACAGTTAAACATAAAAGGCAAAACAACCATTAAAAAAGGAAATTATCTGGTAAAAGACAAAGGAAAAACCTATGAAATTGTATTGCAGTTAGAGTAATGAATCTTTAAAACCAATCCTATGAAATTACTAATTAAAATAACAATTGTATTTGTTTGGCTGTTTATACAGAACCTTTATGCTTCACCGCCAAATAACGATGCAGATATAGCCGAAATTTTAAACAAAATGCATCAAGAAATTGTACAAACGCAAAAACATTTTTTTGCTTTAAAAGAGGATGTATATACGCAACTAAAAATTGTTACTACTAAATTAAATCAAGCCAAAACCAATACCGAAAAATTAGATTGCCTTATTAAAAAAGACCAATTAAAAGAAAAACTAAATCATATTAATTATGATGAAACAACCGATATAAATAAAATACGCTATTTAAAAGGATTGTCCATTATTAAAATTTTATACGAAAAAGTATTGTCTTTAGATCATCATTTTTCATCCGTTGCAACTTTTAGCGAGATTAATAAAATAGCAAACCCAAATAATTATCCGGAGTTTATAGAGGTAAAAGACCTTATTAAAAACAAAACCAATAAAAAGAAAGGCTTACAACTTACTAAAATATTGGGTAACAATATTTACACTTCATCGGTAGATTTAATTTTAAATTTGTTTAATAGCGAAGCCAAACCAAAAGAAAAAACAGAAGATCTTAAAAAAGTGGAATGCATCATCGATTTTACATTGCGTATGAATAATGATTTAAATACCATTTATTTTGAAACGGCTTTTTTGCAAAAAAGCAACGATAAAATCATGCAAGATTTAGAAGTTTTATTTAAAGATTATACTAAACCTATCAAATATCACACGCCTTTAAAAGAATGTAGAGCAAATGATGATTGGGATTTGGTGCGTGAAAAATTAAATAATTTTTTAGAGCAACTTGACAAAGTTGTAACCGATGGCAACCAAGCCAAAGCAATGAAAATGCAAGTCGATTTAAACTTTCCGATAGATCGATTATTACAGTTTATAACACAATATAACGGATTTATAGACCAAGGAGGAAAGTTTTATGAAAAGTTTAAAATTATTTTAAACAGTTACGAAAACGAACAACAATGCAAAAGCAGTTTACCAATTGGCTATCAAAAACTAAAAAAGGACATTGATATTGCTATCGAAAAATTTAATACAGCTTATCGTCCGGTTGAGATAAACGGTAGTAAAATGAAGGAAATTTTATATGGTATTAATGAGTATGAATAAAAACCGAAAATACCATATAAATTAATTAATTTATTTGTGGAAAAACAAAAATTTAACTTTATTCCCTAACCGGAATATTCTGTATTAAATCAATATACAGATTTACTTTATCTTTAAGTTCTCTTCTGTGGTAGATGGCATCTAAAAAACCGTGTTCTAAAACAAATTCCGATCGTTGAAATCCTTTTGGCAGGTCTTTTCCGGTAGTATCTCTTACAACTCTAGGTCCGGCAAAGGCAATTAAAGCATTAGGTTCGGCAATATTAATATCGCCTAACATAGCAAAAGAGGCAGTTGTTCCTCCTGTTGTAGGATCGGTACACAAAGATATGTAAGGTAATTTTGCTTCGTCTAATTGAGCCAGTTTTGCCGATGTTTTTACCAGTTGCATTAAAGACAAAGAAGCTTCCATCATTCTTGCTCCACCTGATTTTGAAATCATTAAAAATGGCAATTTGTGTTTTATGGCATAGTCTATTGCTCTGGCGATTTTTTCGCCAACAACACTTCCCATAGAACCGCCGATAAAACTAAAATCCATTGCGGCAATAACAATATCTTTTCCCTTCGATTTTCCTACTGCGGTACGTACGGCATCTTTTAAATTGGTTTTCTTTTGTGCATCTTTTAAACGATCTACATATTTTTTTGTGTCTTTAAAACCCAAAGGATCTTTTGACGTTAAATTTGGGTCTAATTCCTTATATTTATTGTCATCAAAAAATATTTCAAAATACTCGTTAGAACCAATTCTTACGTGATAGCCGTCTTCCGGACTTACATATAAATTATCTTTAAGTTCATTAATTTCAATGATTTTACCGCTTGGCGTTTTATGCCAAAGTCCTTTTGGTAAATCTTTTTTGTCTTCGGTAGGCGTTACAATACCTTTATCCTTTCGTTTAAACCAACTCATTAGTTTTATAATTTTAGATTGCGTTTTTATAAGAAAAACGACAAATATTTTACATTTTATTAAGGCAAATGTACATTAATTTTACAATACGTCAATACAGTTTAAATCTTTAAATGCTTGTGTTAATCTTTCTACAAAAGAGATTTCGCCTTCGCGAAGCCATTTTCGTGGATCGTAGTATTTTTTGTTTGGTAAATCTTCGCCATCAGGATTACCTATTTGCGATTCTAAATACGGAGCGTATTTTTTAAAATAATCACGTACACCACTCATAAATGCATATTGTAAATCGGTATCGATGTTCATTTTAATCACGCCGTAGCTAATTGCTTCTTTTATTTCTTGTGGTGTAGAACCGGAGCCTCCATGAAATACAAAATAAACAGGATTTTCTTTGGTGTTGTATTTTTCTTGAATGTATTTTTGAGAATTATATAAAATTTTTGGCGTTAATTTTACATTTCCGGGTTTGTAAACACCGTGTACATTTCCAAAGGAAGCCGCAATAGTAAAACGATGGCTTATTTTGCTTAATTCTTCGTAGGCATAAGCAACTTCTTCGGGTTGTGTGTATAGTTTAGATACATCAACATCGCTGTTGTCAACACCGTCTTCTTCGCCTCCAGTAATGCCTAATTCAATTTCAAGGGTCATATTTATTTTGTCCATTCGCTTTAAATATTGTTTGCAGATTTCAATATTTTCTTCGATAGGTTCTTCCGATAAATCAATCATATGTGAGCTAAATAGAGGCACACCGTGTTCGGCAAAATATTTTTCTCCGGCATCTAACAAGCCATCAATCCAAGGTAATAATTTTTTTGCACAGTGATCGGTGTGTAAAATTACCGGTACATCATAAACCTTAGACATGGTATGCACGTGTTTTGCTCCTGCAATAGCTCCTGCAATAGCTGCTTTTTGATTTTCATTAGACAATCCTTTACCTGCGTAAAAGGAAGCACCACCATTTGAAAACTGCACAATTACCGGTGCATTAGCCTTTTTTGCAGCTTCTAAAACTGCATTTACGGTGTTACTACCTGTAACATTTGCAGCAGGTAAAGCAAAATTTTTCTCTTTTGCTAAATTAAAAATTGCTTGAACTTGGTCGCCACTTGCAACTCCGGATTTTATTATTGTGCTCATAATTTATATTTTTTAAAATACAAATTTAAAGAAAAACTCCGTCAAAAAAAGGTTAAAACGGATAATTAATTCCAAAATTAACCACTTGATTTTTAAAATTAAAATGTCTAAACCATTTTTCGCCTTCCAAATATGGTTCATAGGTTTTAAATCCGAAATCAATTCTAAAAATTAAAAAGCTAAAATCGTATCGAAATCCGATTCCACTTCCTATGGCAATTTCTTTAACCGAATTAAATCCTTTAAACTTAGCATCTTCATTGGTTAAATTCGAATTGGATAAATCCCAAATATTACCTGCATCTATAAAAACAGCACTATAAATGTTATTAAAAAATTTGTAACGGTATTCTAGGTTAGAAACAAATTTAAGGTTTCCGGTGTTAAATTCCAGATTACTGTTAGATGCTCCGGGACCTAAATCAAAGGTTTTCCAAGCACGTATATCATTAGAGCCTCCGGCACGATACCTTCTACTAAACGGAATATCGGTAGAGTTTCCAAAAGGAATAGCAACACCTGTAAAAGCTCTAAACACCAAATGATTGCTTCGCCCAAAATCCCAATATTTTTTATATTCTACTTCTGCTTTTATAAATTGAGAAATAGGCAATCCAAAAAGTACTTTTTTATCGGCTACTTTTTCTTTAGTCAAGGCACTTGTAATGGTTCCGGATGATACTAATCTACCCATATAAAACGAAAAATTATTATCATTTAATCCTTTTTTATTGGTATAAGTGTGTGTGTAGGTCATTGTTGGCACCAAAACGTCTTCACCAATAATATCTTTTCTTTCTTTTACTTTACTAACAATTAAATACGCTTCAGGATTTGTTGTTGCAAAATGATTTGCAGGATTTAAAACATAATCGATATATCCAAACGGATTGGTAATATTTCCGTTTGCATCCATATTATTTGGGTCGATAATTTGGGTGCTTACTTGTTTTAATTTTCTAAATTCAGAGTTAAAAATGGTAAAATAACTTCCCGGATTTAAGTTGTTAATATATTGAATATTAAAAACGTCTAATCTATTTTTTACTTTGTTGTTTTTGTTCCAGGTATAGCTCATTATTGCCGTAATATTTTGCCTGTCTAGTCCGATATTTTTTTGCAAACTGCTACTAATGCTAATGTCGGTTTTGGGACGCATATATTTTGGAATTATTTTATTGGTGTTTATCGGAAAAAATATTCGAGGCATTTTTAAGGAAGCTGTTGCTCCGATTTCCCATGAGGTTAAACCGAAAAAGTTAAAATCCGGTGATGCGGCATCTTCTGCTAAATTTAAAAATGAACCTTGAAAGGACACGTCAAAAATTTCCAAACCTTTAAAAATATTTCGGTCTAAAAAGGAAAATTTCCCTAAAACACCAAAAGGTTTAATATTAGAATGTGTTACTTCGGCATCGACCGAAAATCCGTATTTCTTTAAAGGAGTTAAGTATATCGAAGCTGTTAAATCGCCGGTTTTGTCTTCTTTATACACAATATTAATTGGTGATCTAAATAACTTTAATTCATTTAAATATTGTCTTGTAGCTTTTCGTTCGATGTCTTTATAAACATCAAAAGGCGTTATTGCAATGGCACTTGCCAAATATCTTGGATTGTATTTTAATTTTTTGTGTGCATAAAAAGTATAACCATTATAAAAAATAGAGTCTAAATAAGGTGTGTCTTTTTCATTAAAAGAGAAATCAGTATAAACCTTTACACGTTTTACTTTTTGAATTGTAAAGGGTTTGGTGTAAGTGCTGTCCGGCGTTTCAATAACTTGATCAGGGATGATTAAAGTAACATCTTTTAAGACGTATTTTGTTTTTGTGGAATCCAACTCAAATTGAATGTAATTTTTATTAAAAGAGTAAACACCGTTATTTCTAAACAATTTAGTTAGACGATTTTGTTCTTTTATAAAATTATCCATATCAAATTGTTGTCCGTTTTTTATAAAAGATTTATTTTTTGAAAGTTGGTATAACGAATCTAATACTTTTGATTGTATATCGGTTTTTAAGGAGTCTAAAAAATATGCTTTATTTGTTTTTATAAAGTAATCAATTTTCTTTTGTTTTGGTTTTACAACTGTGTCTTTAAAACTTGCTTGAGCATCAAAATAACCTTTATTTTGAAAATATGCTTGTAAGCTACGCTTGGATTTAAGGGTTTTCAGTGAATCTACAATAACAGGAGGTTCTCCGTTTTTAATTGGCCATTCGTTTAATTTTTTACTAAAATTATAATATGCTTTTACCTGTTTGTTAGAAAAAACAGCACTTAAAAAATGACTTTTTTTAGGATGGTTTTTCACCCATTGGTCAAAATTTGTTTCAAAATTAGGGTCAGACCAATTGTAAATTAATAAACCAATAGGAACAAATAATACTTTTTGATTTGGACGTTGTACTAAATAAGTGTAAAGTTGTGGATTGACACTTTTTTCATTGTTTACTTCAATACTATTTTTACGAAGTAAGTATTTACCATCAGGAACCCGTTTTGTAACATTACAAGAGCTAATGAAGACAGCTAAGAGAATAAATGTTATTTTTGTAAAAGATTTAAACAAAGGTGTTATTTTTAAACTGTTCAAAAATACTATTTTTTAATGAATATGTACATAAATAATACCAAGATACCAAATTGATGTTAAGTAAAAACAAAATAAAACAAATACAACAGTTAAAACAGAAAAAATACCGTAATAAATACGGACTTTTTGTAGTAGAGGGCAAAAAATCGGTAACCGAATTTTTAGAAAATAAAATGTTTGAATTAGATGTTCTTTATCACACCAAAGAGTTTAAAACAAATATTAAGAACAACCGAATTATTGAGATATCTGAAAAAGAGTTATCAAAAATTTCTTTTTTAAAAACACCACAGCAAGTAGTTGCTATTTTTAAAAAAACACCAAATAAAAAAATACAAGAATCCAATTTAATAATTGCATTAGATGCCATACAAGATCCGGGAAATTTAGGTACAATTATTCGTTTGGCTGATTGGTTTGGTATTACAAAAATTGTATGTTCTTTAGATACTGTAGATTGTTTTAATCCTAAAGTTGTACAAGCTACAATGGGCTCTTTAAATCGTGTAGAATTGGTATATACTAATCTTAACGAATATTTAAAAAACACTAAAAAACCGGTTTATGCCGCAATTATGGATGGTGATAATGTGTACCAAATAGAATTAAAAAAGAATGCTATTTTATTAATGGGTAACGAAGCAAATGGCATTTCGCAAGAAAATTTATCGTTAGTAACAGATAAAATAGCCATACCGAGGTTTGGTGAAAATTCAAAAACCGAAAGTTTAAACGTAGCAACTGCAACGGCTATTTTACTGAGTGAATTTAGACGAGGTTAATAATTTATTCAAAAGTTAATTTTAGAAAAATTCCTCGTGTTGTCATACGCTCAATAGGTCCTGTCCATGGACTGGCAGCTCCTTGATTATCATCTATCAATTCGTTATTCATGTTGAATAAGCCTCTTATGGAAGGCGAAAATTTAAAGTATGGTGTGTAAAAATCCACACCTATTCCTACTTCATACATCGTGTTCCATCTTTTGCTTCTAAATTCACCGGAAAAATTATCATCCGGATTTTCATCATTTGCCGAAAAATTATAATCTAAAGATAAACCACCAACAACATAAGGTTTTATATTTCGTAATCGATCAGCACTAAATTTAAACAATAAGGGCAAATGCATAAAAGTTGCCGAAACTTCACGTAAACTGTCTTTTTTAACCAAAAAAGAACCATTATCATTACTAAAATATAAATTTTTAGAATTGCTGATTAATCCTGGTTCAAATCGTAAACTTAAATTTTTATGCAGTCTTTTTTCTACCATAACACCAATGATAAAACCAATATGAGGTTCTACTTTTACTTTGGTATTGGTAAAGTTAGACGGACGATAATCTACCACATAACTATTTTGATTAATACCTAAATAGTATCCAAAATTCCATGGTTTTTTATCGAAATTAGGTAAATTTTCAATTTTTGATTTTTGTGCCGAAACAGTTAAAAATACAAACAGCACTACTAAGAGGGAAAGCAATTGTTTTTTCATATTAATTCTTTTTTGCTACATATATTGATGAAATTCCAAAGGTCACAGGAATATCCTGTGCATTAATAAACCCATTTTTTATTAAAATATTGTTAAAGGCTTTTCCGTATGGAAAATTTGCTGCAGATTCCGGTAAATAATTATATGCTTTTTTGTCTTTTGAGAAAAGACCTCCAACCGTAGGGATAACATATTTAGAATAGAATTGAAATAATTGTTTCATCGGAAACGTTGTAGGTTGTGAAGTTTCTAAAACTACAAAAACGCCATTAGGTTTTAAAACGCGATAAATTTCTTGTAAGCCTTTATCTAAGTTTTCAAAATTACGCACACCATAACCTACTGTAATGGCATCGAATTGATTATCATTAAAAGGTAATTTTTCGGAATCACCTAAAATTAATTTAATTTTATCTTGTAGATTTTTCTTTTTCACCTTTTCTTTTGCAATAGACAACATACCGTTAGAAATATCTAAACCTGTAATTTTAGCATCTTTAATTTTTGCTAAATTTATAGCAAGATCTCCTGTTCCGGTAGCAATATCTAAAATATTTTTTGCCTTATTTTCAGCAACTATTTTAACCACTTTTTTACGCCAATTTATATCTAATCCAAAGGTTAAAACTCGATTTAAAAAATCATATTCCTTAGAAACATTATCAAACATTTCTGTCACTTGTTCTTTTTTTCCTTTGTTGGTGTTTTTATAAGGTGTTACTATTTTGCTCATGATAAAATTTTGACAAAAGTAAATATTAATCCATAAATAAAAGCTAAAATCAACTCATTTTAATTATAATTAGCGTTTTACTTGACAAAGGGTGTTTCAATAACGTATATTTGCAGACTTTTTACTAATAATTATGAAAAAAATGAAATTATCCAAATTCGCTTATGACCTGCCGGAAGAATTATTGGCACAATATCCTGTACATAATCGAGATGAGTCTAGATTAATGGTTTTAAACCGTAAAGATAGAACAATTGAACACAAACAATTTAAAGATTTAATCGATTATTTTGATGAAGGTGATGTTATGGTATTTAACGATACCAAGGTTTTTCCTGCCAGATTATTTGGTAACAAAGAAAAAACCGGAGCAAGAATTGAAGTTTTTTTGTTAAGAGAATTAAATAAAGAAACAAAATTATGGGATGTTTTAGTTGATCCTGCACGTAAAATAAGAATTGGGAATAAATTATTCTTCGATGAAAATGAAACTTTGGTAGCCGAAGTTATCGATAATACAACATCAAGAGGAAGAACTTTACGTTTTTTGTTTGATGGTTCGTACGAAGAATTTAGAGCAAAATTAAATGAATTAGGCGAAACACCAATTCCTAAATACATTAAAAGACCTGTAGAAGAACAAGATGCAGAACGTTTTCAAACGATTTATGCTAAGAATGAAGGAGCAGTGTTTCCTCCTGCCGCAGGATTGCATTTTTCTAAACATCTTTTAAAACGATTGGAAATAAAAGGAGTAGAGCAAGCTAATTTGACTTTACACATAGGTTTAGGAAGTTTTCAACCGGTTGAAGTGGAAGATTTATCCAAACATAAAATAGATTCCGAAAGAATGAAAGTTCCTAAAGAAACAGCTGAATTAATTAATAAAGCAAAGGCTGAAGGAAAAAGAATCTGTGCCGTTGGTACAACAACAATGCGAGCCTTGGAAACATCCGTTTCAGCTTATAATAATTTAAAACCTTTTGAAGGATGGACAAATAAATTTATTTTTCCACCTCACGATTTTAGTATTGCCAATGCAATGATTTCTAATTTTCATCCGCCAAAATCATTGGTGATGATGTCGGTTGCCGCTTTTGCAGGATTAGATTTTCTAAAAGAAGCTTACGATGTAGCAATTAAAGAAAAATATCGTTTTATGGCTTATGGCGATGCGATGTTGATTATTTAAATTTGAATAAATTTTAAAATTAAGTAACTCACCTCGGAAGTTTTTATGCCTTCGAGGTGTTTTTATAAAGAATGTATTTTGGAAGAAAACAAAAAAAAAGACATACGAGCTCTTACCAAAGAACAATTAAGACAATTTTTTGTTGAAAATGGCGATAAAGCATTTCGTGGCAATCAAGTTTATGAATGGCTTTGGTCTAAATCTGCAAGAAATTTTGATGAAATGACCAATTTATCCAAGCAAACACGTGAGATGCTTCAAAATAATTTTGTTATTAATCACGTTGCGGTTGATAAAATGCAAAAATCGGTTGATGGCACCATTAAAAATGCCATTAAATTACACGATAGTTTGTTGGTAGAATCGGTTTTAATTCCTACAAAAAAACGAACAACGGCTTGTATTTCCAGTCAAGTTGGTTGTAGTTTGGATTGCAATTTCTGTGCTACGGCAAAATTAAAACGAATGCGTAATCTTAATGCAGATGAGATTTACGATCAAGTGGTGGAAATAGACAAACAAAGTAGATTATACCACAACCACAAATTAACCAATATTGTTTTTATGGGAATGGGAGAACCTTTACTCAACTACAAAAACGTAATGGAATCAATCGATAAAATCACCAATGACGAAGGTTTAGGAATGTCGGCTAAAAGAATTACGTTATCCACTGTAGGAATTCCAAAAATGATTAAAAAAATGGCTGATGATGAGGTGAAATTTAATTTGGCAGTTTCCTTACATTCAGCAATCGATGAAGTGCGTTCTAAATTAATGCCTATTAATGATAAAAATAATTTAGAAAGTTTAATGGAATCTTTGCAATATTGGTATCAAAAAACAAAACGAAAAATCACTTTCGAATATTTAGTATTAAAAGGATATAACGATAGATCGGAAGACATAAAAGCTCTTGTTAAATATTGCAAACGAATTTCTTCTAAGGTTAACATTATTACTTATAATGCGATTGAAGGAGAGCCTTTTCAACCTGCAAAAAAGGAAATAGTTGATAAATATGTAAAAGAATTAGAAGCTCACGGCATTGTAGCAAAAGTGCGAAAAAGTCGTGGTGATGATATTGATGCTGCTTGTGGTCAATTAGCTAATAAATTGGAGTAAAATTAACCTAATTTCTCAATAGCAAAATTTAATCGTTTTATCGTTTCTTCTTTGCCAATCATTTTTGCTATATCAAATAAATGAGGTCCTTTCATTGCACCTACAAGTGCTAATCTAAAAGGTTGCATTACTTTTCCGAAACCAATTTCTTTGGATGTTATCCATTCTTTTACGTGTTTTTCGATATTTTCTGAAGAAAAATCATCTATTTTTTCGATAACGTTAATTAGTTCTTGCATTAGTTCAGTAGTTCCTTCTTTCCATGCCTTTTTAGATGATTTTGGATCAAATTCGGTTGGAGCTTTAAAGAAATAAGCACCCAAATCCCAAAAATCTTTTACAAAAACGGCACGTTCTTTAATTAAGGAAATTACATTTTCGATATATTTTTTATCGTTATTTTTTAAGAAATCATCGCCTAATTTTTCTTTTAAAATAGGTAAAAATAATTCCGTTAACTCGCTATTAGATTTTTTTTGGAGGTATTGTTGGTTAAACCATTTGGTTTTTTCCGGATTAAATTTAGCTCCGGATTTACTCACTCTTTTTAGATCAAAAACTTTAATAAGTTCGTTTAGACTGAAAAGTTCTTGTTCCGTTCCCGGATTCCAGCCAAGCAAAGCTAACATATTTACTACTGCTTCCGGAAAATATCCATCTTCGCGGTAACCTCTTGAAATTTCTCCTGTTTTCTCGTTTTTATAAGCCAACGGAAATACCGGAAATCCTAATTTATCGCCATCGCGTTTACTTAGTTTTCCTTTTCCAACAGGTTTTAAAATTAGTGGTAAATGAGCAAATTTAGGAGCTTGCCAATTAAAAGCTTCGTATAATAAAACGTGTAAAGCCATGGATGGTAACCATTCTTCACCACGGATAACATGCGAAATTTCCATTAAATGGTCATCAACAATATTTGCCAAATGATAGGTTGGCATACCATCGGACTTAAATAGAATTTTATCGTCTAATAAATTGGTGTCAATTTTAATGTTACCACGGATGATATCTTCCATTTCTAAAACACGGTTTGTTGGTGTTTTAAAACGAATAACATATTTATCGCCATTTTGAATTTTTTGGGTAACTTCTTTGGGAGATAAAGTAAGCGAATTATTTAATTTTTCGCGATTATGCCAATTGTAAATAAAAGTTTTTTTCTTGGCTTCATGGTCTTTTCTGTGTGCGTCTAATTCTTCAGCAGTATCAAAAGCATAGTAAGCTTTATCGTTTTCTATTAAAAAATCTGCGTATTGTTTATAGATTTCTTTTCTTTCCGACTGTCTGTATGGTCCAAATTTTTCGTTTTTATTTGGTCCTTCATCAAAAGGGATATTACACCAGTTAAGTGAGTCAATAATGTATTTTTCTGCGTTTGCTACATATCTTTTTTGGTCGGTATCTTCTATTCTTAAAATAAATTTACCGTTATTTTTTTTAGCGAATAAATAGTTAAACAAGGCAGTTCTTACACCGCCGATATGTAATGGTCCTGTTGGACTTGGGGCAAAACGTACTCGTACTTCTTTTGACATGAAATTTCTTTTTTAGTGGTGCAAAGATAAAATTTATTGTTTTTTTATAAAGGAATGTTTTTATTTTCTTCTACGTCCTTTATTGTAATTTTTATCGCCTCTTGTTTTTGGTTTTTTGTATTTTTTGGCAATTTCTCTTCTGTAAGAACCTCCAAGGTTTACTTTTTTATTTTTATCACTTTTTTCGTGAAAAGCAGCTCCTTTTTCAAAATCTAATTGTGTCGGATTTTCATGTTCCTTTTCAATAGGTTGTTCTTCTCTTGTGAGTTGTTTGGATATTTCTACTTCTTCCGGTAACGGTAATTCCGGAATTTTATAATCCATTAATTTTTCAATATTTTCTTTAAAAGGGAGTTCTTTTTCGGTACTGAATAAAATGGATTTCCCTTCTTTTTCTGCCCTTCCGGTTCTACCGATTCGGTGCATGTAATTTTCAGGAAAACGAGGTGTGTCAAAATTAATAACATGACTTATATTATTAATATCCAGTCCACGAGCCATAATATCGGTTGCGATTAAAAATCGGTTATCGCCATTTTCAAACTGTTTGATGGAACGCAATCGGTAATTTTGTGTTTTATTAGAGTGAATTACGCCACCTTCATCCGGAAAATCTTCGTTTAACAATTCAAAGATTTTATCCGCTTGACGTTTGGTAGAAATAAACACTAAAACTTTATGGTATTCTTCTTTATTTTGAAGTAAAAATCGTAATAAATTTACTTTTGTATAAAAATTAGGTATCGTATAAGTTGCCTGTTTTATATTATCTAACGGCACACCGCTTACCGCAATAGATACTTTTTTAGGAGCGATAAAATAATCGTTAATCATTGCATCGACATCTTCGGTCATTGTAGCGGAAAACATAATATTTTGTCGTTTTATAGGTAGCAATTCCATGATGTTTAAAAGCTGGTAGCGAAAACCCAAATCAAGCATCACATCAACTTCATCAATCACTAATTTTTTAATGTATTTTGGGTTTAAAGCTCCGGAGAGGATTAAATCATATACTCTTCCGGGAGTTGCAATGACGACATCTGTTCCTTCTTGCAAAGCATTTTTTTGTGTGTTTATATTTGTTCCACCGTAAATTCCGAGGGAGTGAATACTCTTAAATTTGGTTAATTTTTTTACTTCGTCAACTACTTGTACAACTAATTCTCTGGTTGGTACTAAGATTAAAACTCGAGGCTCTACTTGATCGGAATACTGTAATTGATCTAAAATTGGTAATAAATAAGCAAGTGTTTTTCCGGTACCGGTTTGAGCAATACCAACCATATCTTTTCCGGATTTAACGACCTTAAAAGATTTGGATTGAATAGGAGTAGGCTTTTCAAAACCTAAATTATCAATGGCTTTTACGAGTTGTTTGCTCAGTTTAAAATTAGAAAAATCTTGCATGATTTATTTTTTGCAAAGATAGTTTTATTTTAGTAATCCGGCACGTTTTAATAAGGCATCTTCATTTGGTTCTTTACCTCTAAATTTTTTATATAAAACCATTGGTTTTTCTGTTCCTCCCTTAGATAAAATATGTTCTTTAAATTTGGAGGCAATTTTACGATTAAAAATACCGTTTTCTTTAAAATATGCAAAAGCGTCTGCATCTAAAACTTCCGCCCATTTGTAAGAGTAATAACCTGATGAATAGCCTCCCGGAAAAATATGCGAAAAAGAAGTACTCATAGCGTTTTCCGGTATATTCGGATAAAAATTAGTATTTTTAAAAATGGCGTTTTCCACCTCTTTAATGCTTTGGTAATTTTCGGGATTTTTTCCATGCCATTCCATGTCTAATAATCCGAAACTTACTTGCCTTAAAGTAGCTAATCCTTCCAAGAAATTGGATGCTTTTTTAATTTTTTTAATAAATTCCATCGGAATTATTTCGCCGGTTTCATAGTGTTTTGCAAAGAGTTCTAAGGTTTCTTTTTCGTATGCCCAATTTTCTAAAATTTGGCTAGGCAGTTCCACAAAATCCCAATATACATTAGTTCCCGAAAGATTTGGATAAGTAGTATTTGCCAGCATACCGTGCAGGGCATGTCCGAATTCATGAAACAAAGTAGTTACTTCATTAAAGGTTAATAAAGAAGGTTTTGTTTCGGTTGGTTTGGTAAAATTACAAACAATGGAAATGTGTGGTCTGGAATTTTCACCGTCTTTTTTCCATTGATTTTTATAGGAAGTCATCCAAGCTCCTTGGCGTTTTCCTTTTCTAGGAAAAAAATCAGCATAAAAAATAGCAATAAAATTATCGAAATCATCAGTAACTTCATAGGTTTTTACATCTTTGTGGTAAGTATCGATTTCTTTTGTTTCCTTAAAATGTAAACCATAGAGTTTATTGGCAACTGTAAATACGCCGTTTAGTACATTTTCCAGTTTAAAATACGGTTTTAATAACTCTTCGTCTAATTGTAATTCTTGTTGTTTTAATTTTTCGGAGTAATAAGAAATATCCCATTTTTGCAGTGTTTCTATGCCGTCTTTTTTGGCTATATTTTCTAATTTTTCAAACTCTTTTTTAGCCGTTGGTTTGGCTTTTATTAAAAGTTTATTTAAAAAATTATTTACAGTCTCGGGTTTTTCTGCCATTCGTTCTTCCAATACAAAATCGGCATGTGTTTTATAACCTAATAAATTAGCTCTTTTATGTCTTAAACCGGCAATTTCTTTAACAATTTTTTCATTGTTATTTTTATTTTTTTGAAAACCTCTTTTTCCAAAAGCCAAAGCCATTTTTTTTCGTAATTCTCTGTTGTCTGCATAAGCCATTACCGGAATATAACTAGGATAATCCAAAGTAAATAACCAACCGTTTTTTTCTTTTTGTTTGGCACGTAATTTTGCAGCATCTTTTGCACTGTCAGGTAATCCTTTCAACTCGTTTTCCTCAGTGATTAGCAATTCAAAATCGTTGGTATCTTTTAGTACATTTTGTGAAAAATCCAATTTTAATTTAGCTAGTTTTTTATCTATTTTCCTTAGTTTATTTTTATCTATTTCCGATAAATTTGCTCCGTTTCTAACAAAATTTTTATAGTATTTTTCCAGGAGTGTTTTCTGTTCGGTATTTAGGTTGTATTCCTCTTGATTTTCGAATGCAGATTTTACTTTTTTAAATAAACTAGGATTTAAAATAATATCATTACTAAATTCTGAAAGTAAAGGTGAAATATTTTGTGCAATTTCTTGTAATTTATCGTTAGTTTCGGTAGAATTTAAGTTAAAAAAGATGGCTGAAATACGGTCTAATTTTTCACCGGAAAAAGCCAATGCTTCTATAGTATTTTTAAATGTTGGTGTATCAGTATTTTCGGTAATTTCTAAAATTTCCTTTTTAGCTTCATTAATTGCGATTTTAAAGGCTTCTTCAAAATGAATTTCTTTTATTTTTAAAAAAGGTGCTGTTTGGCGTTTGGTGTTGAATTCTTTTAGTAATGGATTCATTTTAAGGGATAAATAGTTATTTGCGAATTTTTTTAGAGGCAATTATTACCTTATTTTTTAGTTTTTCTTTGTACGAAATCATTTTTTCTTGTAACTCCGTATTATTTACAGCCAATATTTGCAATGCTAATATCCCGGCATTTTTTGCTCCGTTTAAAGCAACCGTAGCAACAGGAACGCCACTTGGCATTTGTAAAATAGAAAGGACAGAATCCCAGCCATCAATAGAATTACGAGATTTTATAGGCACACCAATTACCGGTAACGGACTTAAACTAGCCACCATTCCAGGAAGGTGAGCAGCTCCTCCGGCTCCTGCAATAATAACTTTTATACCTTTATTATGAGCGTTTTTAGAAAATTCATATAATTTTTCAGGTGTTCTATGTGCTGATACAATATCTACAAATGTTTCAACATTAAATTCTTTAATTAAGCCTACTGCTTCTTGCATGATTGGTAAATCCGAATCACTGCCCATTATTATTGCAATCATAAATTATTTTTATTACAAAATTACATTTTAATAGTCAAAATTGGGATAAAAGTATATTTTTTTGGTGTAAAATTATTTAAATTCTATAGTAAGTAACCCGTTGTGCATTTAGAAATTAATAAAAAAAGTTGTCCATTTGATTAAAAAATCGTATATTTATTTGAATATCAAACAACTAAATATATGAACAACTTTGAAGCAAATTACAAAAAAATTTTAGAAGTACTACGAGTTATTACAAAAAAAGA
>JALSLI010000065.1 GCA_026988395.1 Flavobacteriaceae bacterium
GCAATGCTACTTTGGTTTACACCTAATTAATAAATACAAAGATTTACCAATAGCAATAGTAGAAAGCGAAAAAACAGCAATTATTTCAAGTGTTTATTTACCTGAATTTGTTTGGTTGGCGTGTGGTAGCATAAACAATCTAACAAAAGAAAAAACCAAAGCATTAAAAGGTAGAAATGTAGTTTTATTCCCTGATTTAAAAGGTTATCAACTTTGGAAAAACAAAATACCTCAACTTTCAAAATTAGCAAATTATCATATTTCAGACCTATTGGAACGAAAAGCAACCGAAGATGAAAAAAAACAAGGTTATGATTTAGCAGATTATTTAATTAATCTAAATATTGACTATAAAGAACATCTGTTCTAACCCCTCAATAAAGGATATTTCAAACATTTATTCTACTGTAAAATTATAATCATTCTCTAAAAATTTAGGTTATAAAATTAGAAATTATGCCAAAACCTTACACATTCCCTTTTATTTACAATGATGCAAGATGTATCACTATTTCAGATTTAAAAAAGTTAAACTTTATAAAAGACAATATTAATAAAACCGCCTCAATACGTTGGGCTAATAGTAAAGGCATAGAAACTGGCAGTATTTTAATACAATCAAAAATTAATATTAATTTAAAGGTTTTAATATTTGATTATAAATGTAATGGCAAATCATTTAATTACACAATTCCTTTAGTAACGATACCAAGTAATTTAGGCAAAGGTAAGATATGGTATTTTATTTGTCCATTTACTTATAAGCGTTGTAGAAAATTACATTTAATAGATTGTTATTTTATACATCGCACAGCAATAAAAGGGGTTTATGAAAAACAAATACAATCTAAAAAATGGCGTGTATTAGATAATACATTTAATGACTTTTTTAAAATTGATGATTACTATCAAGAACTTCATAGCAAACACTTTACTAAATACTACAAAGGCAAACCAACAAAACGTTATTTAAGATTAATGAAAAAAATCAATAAAGCAGAAAATATTTCAGCAGATGAAATTGAAAACTTATTTTTATTATAAAATACTGGTTTAAAAAGGCTCTTACTTACACCTAAATTGACACCTTAAATTATAAAACCCTTATAATTAAACAATTATAAGGGTTTTAGCGGAGAATGAGGGATTCGAACCCCCGGAAGTGTTACCTTCGCTGGTTTTCAAGACCAGTGCATTCGACCACTCTGCCAATTCTCCTGAGTCTTTATTGCTTTAGGTTTTGCCTTAGCGGTTGCAAATATATAACCCTTTTTTAATTAGAGAAAGAAAAAATGTATTTTTTTAATCAAAACTTTTAGAGCTTTCTCCAGTTATTGGAATTGCCTTCCCTAAAAATTTAGGATTTCGGTTTATAAGTAGCTCTAAAAGAGCTTTAACATTAGCTAATTTCTCTCTGATATTCATTTTTTTAGCTATAGCCTATTGATGTTTATCTGCAATAAATCCGTTTGCATTTATGCCTAGTTGATTGGCAATAAAAAGACTTCTTTTTAAATGAAATTTTTGTGTGATAATAGTTAAATCGGTTACTTTAAATATTTTTTTAGCTCTAATTATACTATTGTAGGTATCAAAACCTGCATGATCTAAAAAAATATTTGAAAGAGGAATTCCTTTATTGTGCAAATATTTTTTCATGGTATTTACTTCATTGTATTTTGTTGTGCCGTGATCGCCACTTAATAAAAACCTTTTTATCTTATGGTTTTGGTATAGTTCAATTCCCGCGTCTAATCTATCTTTTAAAATACCTGACGGATTACCATTTGCATACACTTTCGATCCTAAAATAAGACCTGTATATGACTTAGGTATAGAGTCTATTTTATAAAAAAGTTGCTTTTTGGTTTGATTTTCAATAAAATAATCTAAAAAATAAATAAAGATTACACCTATAAAAAACGAATACAAACCAAATTTTAAAAATCTTTTAATTATCATTTATTGCTTAATTCCCTGTCTGTTCTTTTTTTTATGATATTTCTTTACATTGAGGTTATGTTGTGCCAAGGTTTTCGCAAACTCATGATAACCAATTCGGTTAACACTGGCACACATATAAAAATAATCATTTTTATTGGCATTTAAAACAGCATCTATTGCCGAAACATCCGGCATTGCTATTAAAGAAGGAGGTAATCCTTTTACTTTGTAAGTGTTATAAGGCGAATCTTTTACATCTTCAATATTTTTATAAAGTACACGTCTTATCTTAAAATCGTCGCCATATTTTTGTTTAATGGCATAAATAACTGTTGGATCGGATTGTAACGGCCAACCATCGCGTAGGCGATTTAAATATAATCCTGCTATAATGGGTCTTTCTTGCTTTTTAGCAGATTCTTTGTGTACAATAGAAGCTAATGTCGTTACTTCAATTGGAGAGAGATGTATTTTTTTAGCTTTTGATAAACGAGAGGAGTTCCAAAATCGTTTGTATTCTTTGTACATTTTATTGCGTAATTTATCGGCTGAAATATTCCAATAAACCTGATATGAATTTGGTATAAACATTCCTAAAACTTGCTCTTTTGTAAATCCGCTTTTTGCCAAAAAATCTTTGTCTGTAAAAGAGCTTATTAGCGAAAGAGAATCGGCTTCTACTTGTTCGGAAATACGTTTTGCAAGATCTTCTAAGCTATTTTGGTTATTAAACGTTAACTTAATAGGATCTTGTCTGCCACTACGTAATAAATTAACCAAATCATTATTTGATGTACCTTTTCGTATAAAATATCTTCCGCTTTTTATTTTATGAAATTTCTTCTTGTTAGCAACCCATTTAAAATCTGTTGTATCTTTAATAAAAGGAGCAATTTTTTTAACTAAATCAGTAAAACCATCATCATTTTTTAAATATATAAACCCTTCTTTTAGAGCTCCTTCTTTATATACTTTATAATAAGTTTTGTATGTAAAATATCCGATTAAAACTAAGATTAGTATAATAACGGAAACTATTATTTTTTTGTTTTTCAAAATGTTACGTTTGTTTTATTAATTAATTGATACAAAGCTTCATCTTTATATCCGTTGTTCGTAAAATTCCATTCTTTTTTAACACCAACCAATCTGAAATTTGCCTTTTTAAATAACTTTATACTGGCAGTATTATCTGTTTCGATATCTGCATAAAGTTGGTGTAAAAGCAAAACATTAAAGGCATAATCTACAATTAAATTGAGCACTTTTAACCCTAATCCTTTATTTTGAAATTCTTTAACAATTAAAATGCCAATTCCGGCTCTTTGGTGTTGCGGATTAAAATCGAATAAGTCAATAAAACCAATTGCTTGTTTTTGATAATCAATTACTAATCGCAATTGTTTAGCTTGATAAATATCCATGTGCGAATTGGCTATATATTTTGCCAATAAATGTTTCGAAAACGGCACTTGTGTACTGCTTATTTGCCAAAAATCTTCATCATTTTCGGTTGTAAACAGAAAATCCAAATCTTCAGGTTCTAATGCCCGTAATCTAATATTGTCTTTGGTTAAATACATTTTAAATGAGATATTCGCCCTTAAAAACTTGTTCAACTTTACCTTTTAAAAACACATTGGTATATTTTTTATCTTTTTTATTAAAAAAAACTTCCAAATTACCACCTAAGGTTTCTAAATTAATATGATTATCGGTCGTTTTATTCAATTTGTTTACAGCAATTGCAACGGCAGTTGCACCTGTACCACAACTAAGTGTTTCATTTTCAACACCTCTTTCATAAGTTCGCATTTTAAATGTATTCTCTCCTAATTGCTCAACAAAATTAACATTGGTTCCTTCTTCAAAATACGGAGCACCATAACGGATTTTTCTTCCTTTATTATACACATCTAAGTTAGATACATTATCTGTAAACGTAATATGATGAGGCGAACCGGTATTTAAGAATATATTTGAGTTGCTTAGTTCAACATCTTCAACATCAGACATTTGTAAACTTATTATATTACCATTAATTATAGCTTTGTGTAATCCGTCCGGAGCATCAAAAACACAAGAGTCTTTAATAATTTTTAAAAAATTAGCAAAATGTACAATACATCTTCCACCGTTTCCGCACATACTTCCTTTTTTGCCATCTGCATTAAAATACCGCATTTTAAAATCTGCTTTATCTGATTTCTCTAATAAAATCAAACCGTCGGCACCGATGCCAAATTTACGATGACACATTTTTGAAATGGTGTTATAATCATTTTTATCAAAAGATAAATCGCGATTATCTATTAGGATAAAATCATTTCCTGTACCTTGATATTTGTAAAATTCTAATTTCATAAGTTGCAAAAATAGGGATTTATTTTGGAATAATTTTTGTTATCCAAATTTTATACATCCAATGTTAAAAATCGTTAAAACACGTTAATGTCCGTTAAATTACGGAGTTAACAATTAAATTTGCATAATTTTTGATGTGTAAAAATAGTTTAAAAATTTAAAATATAAACCTTATGAAAAAAATAGCGAGTTTAGTATTTGTTTCCGTTTTAGGAGGTGTCATCACTTTGTCTTCTTATTTATTTTTCTTTCAAAATAAAGAACAACCTATAAATATTGTTTCAAATAAAGAAACGCCTTCGATAATACAAACAAGCAGCACAAATAATTCAATAAATAACAGTAAATATTCAATTAATTTTACCAATGCTGCCAAAAAGACAGTCGATGTTGTAGTACACGTTAAAAATACTGCCATCCAAACTGTAATCGATCCTTATGCTCAATTGTATTATGGTAGAAGAGGAGCAGAGAGACAATTTGCTCAAATAGGAACAGGTTCAGGCGTAATAATTTCATCTGATGGCTATATCGTAACGAACAATCACGTAATTAAAGGTGCAACAGACTTAGAAATCACCTTAAATAATAAAGAAAAGTACAAGGCAACTTTGGTTGGAACCGATTCAAAAAGCGATATTGCTTTACTTAAAATTGATGCTAAAAATTTACCGTTTATTACTTTTGGAGATTCCAATTCCATTAAAGTTGGTGAATGGGTTTTAGCTGTTGGAAATCCGTATAACTTAACATCAACTGTAACTGCCGGAATTGTGAGTGCAAAAGCAAGAGATTTAAAAGGAAATATGAAACAAGATTCATTTATCCAAACCGATGCTGCTGTAAATCCGGGTAATAGTGGAGGAGCCTTGGTTAATACAAAAGGCGAATTAATTGGTATTAATACCGCTATTTCTTCCAAAACTGGTGCTTTTGTTGGTTATTCGTTTGCTGTACCATCAAATATTGCAAAAAAAGTAGTGGAAGACTTATTAGAATATGGTAGTGTGCAACATGCAATTCTTGGTGTTAACGGTGCCGAGTTAAACGGTGCAAGTGCAAAAGAGTTAAATGTAGATACTTCCGAAGGCTTTTACGTATCTGATGTTGTAAAAGATTCCGGTGCTGCAAAAGCCGGAATTCGAAAACAAGATGTAATTGTTAAAATTGATAATGTAGATATCACTTCTTTTTCCGATATGATTGGTTATATAAATACAAAAGAGCCAAACGATGTCGTGCAAGTTACTGTTTTACGCAATGGCGATTATAGAACTTTAGCTGTAAAATTAAACAAAAAAGAGTTGTATTTCGTAAAGGATTTAAACTTTAATTTAAAAGACTTAACACAAAGTGAATTAAATCGTTACGGTATAAAATCAGGTGCTAAAATTGTTTCTGTTGAAAATGAAGCCTTAAAAAATTATGGTGTGGCAAATGGTTATATATTAGTACGAATTAACAACATACAAATTGAAAATGCCGAACAGGCACAAAAAATACTAAATATGAAACAACCTAATCAAGCATTACGTATTGAAATGCTTAATCCTAACGGCGAATTAGAGCGTTATATATTTAGATAAGTTTTAAGTTTGATTGATTTATTTTTGAAAAATGTGGTTTTGCTTTGCAAAATCACATTTTTTATTTCCACTTAATATAATTCAGTAAAAAAACCATATTTTTACCAATCAAAATATAACTAAAATGAAAAAAGCTGTCTTTCCGGGTTCTTTTGATCCAATTACATTAGGTCACGTTGATATTATAAATCGTGCTTTGCCTTTGTTTGATGAAATTACCATTGCTATTGGTACTAATGCTGCTAAAAAATATATGTTTAGTTTAGAAGAAAGAATTTCATTTATTAAAGAAACGTTTCAAAATCAACCAAAAATATCTGTTACATCTTATCAAGGTCTTACCATTAATTACTGCAAAGAAAATAATATTGATTTTATCTTACGTGGCTTGCGTAATCCGGCCGATTTTGAATTTGAAAAAGCAATTGCTCAAACCAATAGAAAATTAGCCGGAATTGAAACGGTTTTTCTGCTAACAGGTGCAGACACTTCCTTTATTAGCTCTAGTATTGTACGTGATATCCTTCGTCATAACGGAGATGTTTCTTCTCTTGTGCCACCTGCTGTGGTAAAAAAATAATTTTTCTTGTAACATTTTTATAACAAATTCTACTCATTAGTAACTTAACTAACCAAATTGAATAAAGAATTAGAAAATAAATTTGTAAAAGATATTCTGGCAAATCAAGGAATCATACACAAAATTTGTAGAGCTTATACTACAAATGACGATGCTCATAAAGACTTGTTTCAAGAAATATCAATACAATTATATAAAGCATATCCAAAATTTAGAGGTGAATCTAAGTTTAGTACATGGATGTATCGAGTTGCTTTAAATACAGCAATATCGCTTTATAGAAAAAATAAACGTTCTATTCAAACATCGGAGTTATTCGATAATTTAAAAGAATTGGAATTTAAAGATTATGATGATACAAAAGACAAACAAGTGGAAATGTTATACAAAGCAATTCACAATCTTAATGATATCGAAAAAGCCTTATGTCTAATGTATTTAGACGATAAACCTTATACCGAAATAGCCGAAACATTAGGTATTACCGAAGTAAATGCAAGAGTGAAGATGAACAGAACAAAAACAAAATTAAAAAAAATATTAAATCCGTAATTATGGATGTATTAGACAACTTAAAAGACGCCTGGAAAGACCAGAAATCAAAAAATATTCAATTTACCGAATCGGATATTTATAAAATGATGCATAAAAAATCTTCTTCTATTGTAAAGTGGATTTTTTATATTAGTATTATCGAATTTGTAATTTTATTTACCTCTAATTTTTTTATCGATTACGACGAAATGAAAGAACTAGGTATGCAAAACTTTGTAACCGTTCTGGTAACATTAAGTTTCATTGTAGGTGTTGTATTTGTTACCTTATTTTATAAAAACTATAAAAATATCTGCGTGAGTGATTCAACCAAAAAATTAATGAATGATATTTTAAAAACGAAAAAAATAGTTTCTACTTATATTATTATTCAGTTAATATTAGCCGGAATTACCATAATTTGGTCTGCTTATGCAACGGCACAATCATACGATTTATCTAATGATGAACACTTATTAAATTCCACTAAATTTTGGATTATCATTACCATTTTTACTATCTTTATGCTTGGTGTGTTTTGGTTATTTTATCAATTATTATACGGAATATTACTCAAACGCCTTAAGAAGAATTATAAAGAGCTTTCCGAAAGTTTAGAGTAAGATTTAATTGGTTATTGACAAACATTAAACACTGAAAACTGATGACAGCAAACTGATGACTGTGAACTGATGACTGTGAACTGATGACTGTGAACTGATGACCGTGAACTGAGAACTGAAAACTGAGAACTGATGACTAAAAACCGCAAACTAAAACTCAATAATCATATTTACGTTTCCACCGATTTTTTAATACGGAGCGGAATTTATCTTCACGTGTATTATTTCCCGGTTCGTAAAACTTTGTGTTTTCAATTTCTTTAGGTAAATATTCTTGCTGTGTAAAATTTTGCGGATAATTATGTGTGTATTTGTAATCTTCGCCGTATCCTAATTCTTTCATTAGCTTGGTTGGTGCATTTCGCAAATGTAACGGAACAGATAAATCACCGGTTTGTTTTACCATTGCAATTGCTTTGTCTATTGCTAAATATGAGGCATTACTTTTTTCGGAATTTGCTAAATAAACGGCACATTGGCTTAATAAGATTCGCGATTCCGGATTACCGATAACCTGTACTGCCTGAAACGTATTATTTGCCATAATTAATGCTGTAGGATTGGCATTGCCAATATCTTCTGAAGCCGAAATTAACATCCTTCTGGCGATAAATTTAACATCTTCTCCGGCAACGAGCATCCGTGCCAACCAATACAATGCTCCGTTTGGATCAGAACCTCTAATGGATTTTATAAATGCCGAAATAATATCATAATGTTGTTCACCTGTTTTATCGTATTTTGCTAGATTTGCTTGTAAATGCTCTTTTACTAAGGTGTTAGTCACAACAATTGGCTCTTTTACAGAACTCACCAATAATTCAAAGATATTCAGTAATTTTCTAGCATCACCACCGGAATATTGCAAAAGCAAATCGGTTTCTTTTAAAGTTATGTCTTTTTGTTTTAACCAATCATCTTCTTGCAATGCTCTATCTAATAATTGCAATAAATCTGCTTTACTAAAGGCGTTTAAAGTGTAAACTTGACACCTTGACAGTAATGCCGGAATAACTTCAAAACTCGGATTTTCGGTCGTTGCTCCAATTAAAGTTATCCATCCTTTTTCTACAGCTCCAAGCAAAGAATCTTGTTGTGATTTGCTAAATCGATGAATTTCATCTATAAATAAAATCGGATTTTTAGTGGTGAATAATCCACCGCTGTTTTTAGCTTTTTCAATTACTTGTCGTACATCTTTAACACCGGAATTTATGGCACTTAAACTATAAAATGGTCTTTTAGATTCGTTTGCAATAATATTTGCTAAAGTTGTTTTTCCAATTCCAGGTGGTCCCCAAAGTATCATACTAGGCAAAACACCGGAATTTATATGCTGATTAAAAACACCTTTGTCGCCAACTAAATGCTTTTGCGAAATGTATTCGCTTAATTTTTTTGGTCTGATTCTCTCGGCAAGTGGTGCGTTCTGATTCATTTGGTAAAAATAAAGGTTTTTTCGGATTTTCTAATTCTTAATTTTTGTTTTTTTTACAATAAATTAAAGGTTGTAGCTTAAAAGTTACACAGAACTTTTTAACTCCAAGGGTCACAAAGATAATTTGTACATAGAAATACCAAGTTAGCAGCAATCATTTATTTTACATACATAACTCATCATTCAAAACTCAAAACTTATAATTCAACATTCAAATTTCAACATCTACAATTCAACATTCAAATTCCAAACTTCAAAACTAAAAACCTTTTTCTGCCAAAATTGCCGATTATAAAAAACGGAAAGATTTTTGTATCTATGCAAAAGCAGAATAATTTTTATGAAACTAACACCTGACGATAATCATTTTAAATTTACCACCGAAACAATTGCTGTTCCGATTTATTTTGTCCTTTTTTTATGGATTATATATTGGATTGAACTACAATTTGGTTATAATTTTGGCAAATATGGTTTATATCCAAGAACGAGTAAAGGTTTATTAGGCGTTTTTGTTTCGCCATTTTTACATAGTAATTTAAAACACCTATTTAATAATTCGGTTCCGCTTTTTGTGTTACTAACAATGTTATTATATTTCTACAAAAAAATTGCTTATAAAGTCCTATTTGTCGGAATTGTTCTTCTTGGGATGCTAACATGGCTAATTGGTAGAAGCAACCTACATTTAGGTGCGAGTGGTATTGTATATTTATTATTTTCGTTTATCTTTTTTAGTGGAATAATCCGTAAATATTATCGTTTAACAGCCGTTTCATTAGTCGTTATTTTTTTATATGGAGGAATGGTTTGGTACTTATTTCCTATTGATCAAAAAATTTCTTGGGAAGGACATTTATCCGGTTTTATCATAGGTTTATTGTTAGCAATTTGGTATCGAAAAATTGGACCAAAACCTTTTAAATACGCTTGGGAAAATCCGGATTACCAAAAAGACGCTTTTGATTTACAGTTTGATGAAAATGGTAATTTTATTCCGCCTAAACCAAAAGAAGAAAATGAAAATTTACAAGAAAAAATAACAATTAACTATCATTTTAAAAAGAATAACGATAATTTTGCAACGATTATAAAGCAAAATAGAATGCCTGTAAAAAAAGACGTTTCGTTAAAAAATTACAACACTTTTGGTATTAACGCTAAGGCGAAAGCGTTTGTCTCGGTTACTAATTTAGACGATTTAAAGGAGATTTTATCCAAAAATAAAGATGTTTTTATCCTTGGCGGAGGAAGTAATATGCTCTTAACAAAAGACATAGACAAACTCGTTGTAAAATTAGATTTAAAAGGAATTAAAATACTAAAAGAAGACGATAATTTTGTTTTTATAGAAGTCCAAGCTGGTGAAAACTGGCATGAATTTGTTCTTTGGACTATTAAAAATGACTTTGGTGGTATCGAAAATTTATCTTTAATTCCGGGTAATGTAGGTGCAAGTCCGATACAAAATATTGGTGCTTACGGTGTTGAAGTTAAAGATGTGATTAATAGTGTTAACGTATTGGATAAAAATACATTAAAAAATATAACTTTAGAAAATATATTTTGTGAATTCGGATATCGTAATTCCGTTTTTAAACAAAAACTTAAAGACCAAGTTGTAATTACAAGTGTCGCATTTAAATTAACAAAAAAGGAACACCAAATAAAAGCTTCCTATGGAGCAATTCAGCAAGAACTAGAGAAAAAAGAGATTAAAAATCCAACAATTAAAGATATTTCGGATGCTGTGATAAAAATACGAAGTGAAAAATTACCAAATCCAAAGGAAATAGGTAACAGTGGAAGTTTCTTTAAAAATCCGGTTGTGAAAAAAGAAATTTTTGAAGATCTTTTTAAAACTAATCCAAAAATGCCATTTTATAAAGTAGGAGAGATGTACAAAATTCCTGCAGGATGGTTAATCGAACAATGCGGCTTTAAAGGAAAACGTTATAAAGATGCAGGCGTGCATAAAAAGCAGGCTCTCGTTCTGGTAAATTATGGCAATGCTTCCGGAGCAGAAATTTTAAACCTGGCAAACACCATCCGCGAAAGCGTAAAAAATAAATTTAACATCCAATTAGAAACCGAAGTAAATATTTTTTAATATGAATCAAGAAAAATTAATTGAAGCATTATTGTATGCCTTGCCGGCATTAGTGAGTGGCGTTATTGCCGTTTATTATTTTAAAGAATATACAAAATCGGATAATGGTTTAGAGAAATTTAAACTGCTAAAAGAAGGTAAAAAACAAATTACCAAACTTAAATTACAAGCTTACGAACGTCTAACTTTGTTTTTAGAACGTATCGCTTTAAATAAATTAGTTACACGTATTTTACCGGCAAACGACAATAAACAAGCTTATGCAATGTCATTAATTCATACAGTAGAAAGTGAATTTGAGCATAACATCACTCAACAAATTTATGTCTCAGAAGAATTATGGAATATCATCTTAACGGCAAAAAACAGAACGATACAAATTATTAGAGAATTAGCAGAAAAACCGGAGATAAAAGATGCACAACAGCTTCGAGAAGCAATTATAAATTATGTAATTGAAAATCAAAATCCTTCGAGCATGGCTTTATCGATTTTAAAAGCAGAAGTAAACGAAATTATGTAAGTTTTTTAAGGAAATTTAAAAAGTTTAAATAAAGGTCAAGAAAAAATCTTATTTTTACACCGAATTTTAAAAAGTACGATTATCAAAAAACACATTCCAAATCTAATAACACTTGCTAATTTATTTAGCGGACTAGTAGCAATTGTATTTGCTTTAAAAGGCGATTTAACATTTGCTTCTTTTTTTATACTTTTAGGTATTTTTTTCGATTTTTTTGATGGTTTCTTCGCTCGTTTATTAAATGTTCAAGGTGAATTAGGTAAACAACTCGATTCTCTTGCAGATATGGTAACAAGTGGTGTAGCTCCGGCAATGATAATGTATAAATTATTAGAAAATGCCAACAATACTAATTTATTTTCACAAGCAAGAGCAACAGTCGGTTCTTGGATGCCAATTGACGATAATACTATTTATTTTTTGCCATTTACCGGATTTTTATTGGCTTTAGGAGCTGCTTATCGTTTGGCAAATTTTAATATCGACAGCCGACAAACAGATCGTTTTTTTGGCTTGCCAACACCTGCAATGGCTCTGGTTGTTTTATCCATTCCATTAATTTTAGAATATAGTAATAATGCAATTGCGTTACAGCTTTTTGAAAATAGTTATGTGCTTATTACCATCACAATACTCTTAAGCATTTTAATGAATGCTGATATTGAATTATTTTCTCTAAAGTTTAAAAATTATGATATTAAAGAAAATAAATTAGTGTATTCTTTTTTAATAATCAGTTTAATTTTAATTGCTGTTTTAAAATTTGTCGCAATTCCAATAATTATTCTTTTGTACGTATTATTATCGGTTTTATTTAAAAGGAATTAATTCTTAACATCCTATAAACTGAACACTGCCAACTGAATACTAAAAAAACAACTCAATCTTTTCTCGGATGAAATTTCTCGATAACATTTTTTAAATACGAACGATCTACATGAACATAAATTTCGGTTGTGGTAATACTTTCGTGTCCTAACATCTGTTGAATGGCATGCAAATCTGCTCCGTTTTCCAGTAAATGTGTTGCAAATGAGTGTCTAAATGTATGTGGCGAAACTTTTTTATCGATTCCGGATTTTATCGTAAGATTTTTAATAATCGTAAAAATCATATTTCTAGTTAACTTTTTGCCTCGGCGGTTTAAAAACAAAGTATCTTCAAATCCTTTTTGTGGCTCAATTAGTTTTCTATTGTGCGTTATATAAAGATTTACATATTTTATAATTTGTTCATTTACCGGAATAAATCGTTCTTTATTTCCTTTACCGATTACTCGTATAAATCCTTCTTCAAAAAATAAATCGGATAATTGTAAATTTACCAATTCCGATACACGCAAACCACAACTGTAAAGCATTTCTATTATGGTACGATTTCGTTCGCCTTGCGGATGCGTTAAATCTATTTGCTTGATAATTAGGTCGATTTCTTCGGTAGAAATGGTGTCCGGTAATTTTCTGCCAATTTTAGGAGTTTCTATAAGTTCTAAAGGATTGGTTTTACGATAATCTTCAAAAATTAAATAATCAAAAAAACTTTTTAATCCGGATATTAATCTAGATTGCGAACGCGGATTAATTTCTTTGGAAACACTGTAAATAAATGCTTTTAACACCTCGCTAGTAATAGTAACAGGTGAAATTGTCATTTTATTTTCTTCTAAATAAGAAATCAGTTTGTTAATATCATGCACGTAAGCAGAAATAGAATTATATGCCAGACCACGCTCTAATAAGAGGTAATTTTTATAATCGTTTATTGCTTGTTGCCATTTCATTTAGTGCAATTATACAGAATTATAGAAGATTAAAAAAACTTTTATTTTTTTATTAAAATAAAATTAAGTAGTATATTTGCACCGTTAATAAAACAAATAAACAATTTTAAACTTTAAAAATTATGAAAAAATTATTTTTTGCTGCATTAGTTGCAGTATTTGCTATGAGTAGTATGAATGCACAAACTTTTGGTGTTAAAGCCGGATTAAATATGGCCAACTTTACAGGTAGTGATGTAAGTGGAACTGCTTCTAAAATTGGTGCAAATGTTGGTGTTTTTGCTCGTTTTGAAATTTCTGATGAATTTACATTTCAACCGGAATTATCTTTTTCTATGCAAGGAGCTCAAGATAAAAATAATAGCAAGTTAAAAATAAATGCCAATTATTTAAACTTACCTTTAATGGCAAAGTATGAAGTTGCCGAAGGTTTTAGATTAGTAGCCGGTCCACAAGTTGGTTTTTTAATGTCTGCAAAAGCTACTGACGGAGATAATTCAACCGATGTAAAAGATGGTTATAAATCTATCGATTTTGGTTTAGGTTTAGGTGCTGAGTACGAATTGGAAAGCGGTTTGTTTTTTGATTTCCGTTATAATCTAGGACTTACTTCATTAGATGATTCAAGTGCTAACGCTGATGTTAAAAATGCTGTATTACAATTAGGATTAGGTTATTCTTTTAACTAAAAAGAAATCTAATTATTCTTACAAAACTCCGATTTTTATCGGAGTTTTTTTATGTTTAAAAACATAAATTAATGTTATAAAGTACAATATTCAATTTTTTTAGTACTTTTGACAAAACAAACTAAAAAGAAATGAAAAAACTTACCCTTACTATTTTATTTGTATTTGGAATATATACAATGCAAGCACAAACCTATTTTGGTGTTAAAGTTGGTGCTAATTATACTTCTTTTAGAGGTGATGTAGAGCAAATTAGTTACAAACCAAGTTTTCATGTTGGTGGTGTTTCCGAAATTAGTATTAATGATTCTTTTTCCTTTCAACCGGAAATTTTATATTCCGTTCAAGGATATCAAAGTAAAGATGATGCTTCCTTAAAAACCAATTACAATTACATTCAAGTGCCATTAATGCTAAAATATTTTGTTAAAGATTTGGTTACCTTAGATGGTGGACCGCAAGTCGGATACCTAATAAGCACCACACAGACAAATGGATATGAAGAAATTATAGGCGACCAAAAAGAATTTTCAAATTCTTTAGATTACGGTTTTAACTTAGGTGTTACTTACGAAATGGATAGCGGAATTTTTCTACAAGCGCGTTATAACTTTGGTTTTGCTAATGTTTTGAAAAAAGAAACAAACGCCAAAGCATACAATAGTGTAATGCAAATTTCTATGGGTTATAAATTTTATTAATGGATAAAATAGTTATAATTAATGGTCCGAACCTTAATTTATTAGGTAAAAGAGAAACTGCTATCTACGGTACAGAAACTTTTGAAGATTTTTTTTTAAAATTAAAAAATGAATATCCAAATGTAGCATTTTCGTATTTTCAAAGTAATATCGAAGGAGAAATCGTGAATAAATTACAAGAATTCGGTTTTGCCGATTATAACGGAATTATCCTTAATCCTGCTGCTTACACACACACTTCCATCGCAATTGCAGATGCAATTAAAGCTATAAAAACGCCTGTGGTTGAAGTGCATATTTCCAATATTACAAATCGCGAAAAGTACCGTCATACTTCTTATATTACACCGTTTTGCAAAGGAAGTATAATTGGTTTTGGGTTAAATAGTTATCGCTTGGCTGTAGAATCCTTTTTAATATAAATTATGACTAAAAAAGAAGAAGTAGTCATCTTGGTAGATGAACAAGATAACCAAATTGGTTTGATGCCAAAGATGGAAGCTCATAAAAAAGCTGTTTTACATCGTGCTTTCTCAGTTTTTATTTTTAATGATAGAGATGAACTGTTATTGCAACAACGAGCTGCTCATAAATACCATTCCCCAAATTTATGGACTAATACTTGTTGCAGTCATCAACGTGAAGGAGAGACCAATTTAGAAGCCGGAAAACGACGTTTACAAGAGGAAATGGGAATGACATGTGATTTAACAGAAAAATTTCATTTTATCTATAAAGCTCCTTTTGATAACGGATTAACAGAACACGAATTAGATCACGTTTTGGTTGGATATTCTTCAGAAAATCCGATAATAAACAAAGAAGAAGTAGCCAATTTTAAGTGGATGTCTATTAATTCAATAAAAAATGATATATTTGAAAATCCAAATCACTATACCGAATGGTTTAAAATACTTTTTAAAGAATATTTAAAACAATTAAATTTGGAATAGTATTTGTAAAATGTAAAATATGCCTGTAGTAACTGTAAATAGAAAAGCACATTTTAACGCAGCTCATCGTTTGTATAACAACGAATGGTCTGACGATAGAAATGCCGATGTTTTTGGCAAGTGTGCTAATGTACATTACCACGGTCATAATTATGAATTAATTGTTTCTGTAACCGGAGAAATAAACCCGCAAACGGGTTTTGTAATGGATATGAAAATCTTAAAAGATTTAATAAAGTCTGAAATCGAAGATTATTTTGATCACAGAAACCTAAATGAAGAGTTACCTGAATTTAAAACATTAAATCCAACTGCCGAAAATATTTCAGTTGTAATATGGGAAAAACTGAGAACTAAAATTGATACTAAACTAGCACTAAAAATTACCTTATATGAAACACCTAGGAATTTTGTCGTTTTTACGGGGAATTAAACCGACAAAATATTTATTTGTTTTTCTATTTTTATTGACTTTTTTTAATGCCGAAAGTCAAGTAAAAGTTGGAGACTCTATCCCTCAATTTGAACTGTTTAATCATAAATCAAAATGGATTGATTCAAATGATTTTAAAAAGGAAAAAGGTGTTGTTTTTTTCTTTTTTAAAGGCAAACCTTCTAAAAAAAATACTATTTTAAAAGAGTTTAAAAAGAAATATTCTCTTTTTAAAAATTTGAATATAAAAGTAATCGGTATCGCCGAAGATGTTATTGAAGATGTAAATACATTACAACGTACTGAAGAATTGCCTTTTGATTTATTATCAGACAGTAGAGGCTTGGCTTTAGAATTATTTGGTATGGATGAAAAAAAATTAAAAAAAGGAAATCAAGGATTTACTTTTGTGGTAAAAAATGGAAAAGTCGTATATATTGCTAATATCAAAGAAAACATCGAAAATCAAGTATATAGTGCATTAGGTAAATTTATTGATACCGAATAACAAATACATATGAAAAACATCTTACTTGCTAGTACTTCAACTATTTATGGTAGTGATTATTTAGAATATATTTTACCGGAATTAGAACTTTTTTTTATCGATGTTAAAGATATTCTTTTTATTCCGTATGCAAGACCAAGCGGAATAACGTATGATGAATATACTAAAATTGCAAAAAATGCTTTTGCTAAAATAGGTATTTCCGTTAAAGGTATTCATCAATTTAAAAATGTAAAAGATGCTGTTAAAAATGCAAAAGGTCTTTTTGTTGGAGGAGGTAATACGTTTGAACTGGTAAATCAAATCTATAAAAACGATATTTTATTAGATATCGAAGCTGCTGTTTATAAAGGATTGAAATATTTTGGCACCAGTGCAGGTACTAATATTTGTGGTCCAACAATGAAAACTAGCAATGATATGCCAATCGTATATCCGCCAAGTTTTAATACTCTTGGTTTGGTACCTTTTAATATAAATCCGCATTATCTGGATCCTAATCCTAATTCTACCCATAAAGGCGAAACCAGAGAAACCAGAATAAAGGAATTTCACGTCTATAACAACACACCGGTTATTGGTTTACGAGAAGGCAGCTGGATTGAAGTGTTGGATGATGAAATGATTTTAAAAGGCAAACTTTCTGCTAGATTATTTCTTAAAAATAAAAAACCGATTGAAATTGCATCTCAATCGGTTATTAATAGTTATTTAAAGGAATAGTTTACTTTTTTTCTTTAGGCGTAAATTTCATTTTATCATTTCCTTTTACATTTTGGCTTTCAAAATACTTTTTAAGTTTTGTTGCAATCTTGGAATTTTTTACCTTATCGGAAAGATTATCAAAAACTATCTTAGCTGAGTCTTTATATTGTGGATATTCTACTAAACTACCCAATACCATTGCTGAAACATGTGAATTAGGATGTGTTTTAACATATTGCCATTCGTGTTGTGTAATAACCTTTTGCACCTCACGAGCTTCTTTGTTTAAACGATTTAGAGTTGCTGTATCTTTTGTTTGTTGTGCTTTTCTAAATTCCGCTGATTTAGACATGATTTTTGCAGTATGTTCGTTTTTAAATTTACGTAAATTAGTTAAATCGTCGTTTAATTTAGAACCGGTAATTTTTGCTTTTACCAAACTGTCTTTGTCTGCTTTAATAAAAATTTTATTTTTAGGATCTATCAAAGGAAAAATACCTTGACGGATGCTATCAATAAAAATCCCAACAATCATAGGTTCTTCCGGCTTAAAAGCAAAACCAAATTTACCGTTTACCACTTTTGTTGTGTCGATATTTA
>JALSLI010000066.1 GCA_026988395.1 Flavobacteriaceae bacterium
GAACAACAGAACATGAAATTGGAGGTACTGCACCCGTAGAGTTTACAGGACTTTCAATCAATAATTCGGCAGGTATTCGTCTGTCCACCGATATTTCTGTAACAGGAAATCTGGATTTAATTAACGGTACCATTAATTTATTAAACAGTAATGTAAACATTGGAAGCAACGCTACATTATCAGGTAGTTTTTCTCCAACAGTAATGGTTATTGCCGATGGAGCAGGACAGTTTAAAAGAGAAATTTCAGGCACGGGAACTTATATATTTCCGGTAGGAGACACTACAGGTTTAGTTGATTATTCGCCGGTTAGCTTAACTTTTAACTCGGGAACATTTACGAATGCAGTTGTGGGTGTAAATTTAAAAAATGAAAAGCATCCTGAAAATACCAGTGTGAATGACTATTTGAACAAATATTGGACGATTAGTGCAACCGGTCTTACTGATTTCAAGTGCGATGCAGTTTTTACTTATAGCAATGAAGATATTATTGGTACAGAGGCAAATATTTGGGGTGCACAATGGGATGGAAATCAATGGAACATGCTTAATCAAGCTTCTTTAAATCAATTTAACGGAACAGTAAGTAGTTTTTCTGATTTTACAGCCGGTGAAAAAAAAGTATTATCTGTTGACGATGAGCTTAGCACAGATGATATTGAAATAGTTGTTGAAGGAAATAATATTGTAATTCGGTCAAATGCAGTCAAGTTAGAAAGAGCCGAGGTTTATAATTTATCCGGACAACTAATTTACAGTAAAGATTTAGCTAAAAGTGCGGTTAATGAGCTAAACTTTAATGCACGCGCCAATTACTATATTGTTAAAGTTTATAGCGAAAAACAATCAATTAGTAAAAAAATATTTAAAAACTAAGATTATGAAAACAAGACTAAGCCTTATTTTTGTGCTGCTGTTTTTAAGCAGCACATTCTTTGTGTTTGCTCAAAATAATACCATGAGCAATACAAAGTCAGATCCTAGTGAACCGATTTTTGAAATAAAAAACGATGCAGGTCAAACGGTTTTTGCAGTTTATCCCGGAGGGGTAAAGATTTTTATAGATGATAAATTAAAAGCGGCAGGCGGCGGCTTTACCGTAGGTAGATTGAGTACCGGAAAAGCTGTGGGAGGAGAAATTTTAAGCGTTAGCCCCGGTAATGTAAATGTATTTTTAGACAATACAACTCAAAAGGCTGCCGGTGGCGGGTTTACTGTGGGAAGATTAAGTACCGGAAAGGCTGCCGGAGATACTGTAAATTTTTTAGAAGTTACTTCCAAAAAAACACATGTAAATGTTGATGCCAATAGTACAAACGGGTTTTCAGTTGGAAGAATCGGAGGCATAGGCTATGATAATTTTTTAAACATTACGCCCGACAATTATTTTATTGGTCACGGTGTAGCTCCTGATATTTCTACTGGTATTAAAAATTCAGTACTGGGTTATTTTGCAGGTCATTCTTTAAGAAGCGGTAGCTCTAATATTCTTATTGGCGATTCAGCAGGGTATTCATTAGATGGTAATGAAAATATTTTTATTGGAAATAGTGCAGGTTATCACACGGCAGCCCCCGTCCGAAATGTTTTTATAGGTTATTATGCCGGATATAAAAATGTTGTTGGGCAATACAACACTTATCTTGGAAATGCCGCAGGAAAAAACGGTACCGGATATTACAATACCGTATTAGGCGGCCTGGCAGCATCTACCAATGATTTTGGAAACAGCAATGTAGTAATTGGTTATGTTGCAGGTAGAGAAATGGTATCGGCAAATAATGTCTATATAGGTATGGGTGCAGGATACAATAACTCAGGAACTGCCAGTGGAAACATTTTTATCGGACAATATGCCGGTGAAGGGCTGGCTAACCAAAATAACCGACTGGCTATTGGCACAAGAATTTCCGGCACCTCTTATACTCCTTTAATTTATGGAGAATTTGATAATAAACTCGTTCGGATTAATGGTGATTTGGAAGTTACAGGTAGTTATCCGCAGACATCAGATAAAAGATTAAAAAAAGATTTTACACCGTTAGACAATATTTTGAATGATTTGATGAAAATCAACCCCACCTATTATAATTGGAAATACAAAGAATTTAAAAACAGAAGTTTCTCCAATAAAAAACAAATTGGCGTAATTGCCCAAGAAGTGGAAAAAGTATTTCCTATATTGGTTAGAACAGATGCTGATGGATATAAATCGGTAGATTATGTAAAATTTACACCTATTTTAATAGAAGCGGTTAAAGAACAGCAAGAGCAAATCGAAAACCTTAAAAACAGGCTCGCGGAAATTGAAAACCAAAACAACAACCTAAAAGCTCAAGTTTCTGAATTACAAAGTTTAAAATCAGAAATTGATGAATTAAAAAATATAATTAAAGAACTAATTCCAGAAAAAGAACAAAATAAATCAGAAACTGCTAAATAAATTTTTAGAACTTTAATCAAGTATAGTCGTTGAATTTTACAATTCAGCGACTATTTTTTTGAAACAATTTAGCTAAAAATACAATTTAAACTCAGGTAATACATTGATAATCTATATATTACAAAACAAACAGCAAAATACAAATAATTATCAACTGATAATACATATTAATACTTAAATCAAAAATCCTGCTTTTTTCATCAAAAAATACATATTCTTACAACATAATCCATTATCTTTATTGATTAAATATAATTGTAATAGCATAGTTTTTGTTGCTATTACTCTAAAAAAAAGACAATGAACAAATATATCCTGTTCTATATTTTGATTTTACTGCCGGTTTTTGTTAATGCTC